>WJKO01000393.1 GCA_014729055.1 Promethearchaeota archaeon
GTTTCACTTAGACCATAGCGAGATAGTGCAATATAGGATAATGCCCGATCCACGAGCATTCTTCCATGTACATATTCTAGTTTTGCGAATAATTGTAAAATTACGTCTTCAGTAGTATCTCCTAGCACAGTTTTTTCTGGGGGATCATATGAATTCCATAATTTTGATTGTTCAAAAGCCAGCTTTAAATAGAGAGGATTGCCTTTATTCTTCACAAATTTATCCATTACCTCTTTAAACTGATGAGGTAATAGTGCTCGATTGGTCGCCTTTAATAGCATATTAAGAATTGTTTTGCCTTCATCTAAGGAGAGTGGACTTAACAACGAATCGGCTCTTTGAAAATGATGCTTTAAGGCATCCATAACATCTATTGCATCGGTGGCGATAGAAGTCACTATTTTAACGTTCGCTGGTAGTTGATCTGGCAACCATCGTAAATCTCGGGCTAGGTCCTTTTTGTTAAATTGATCGATTGCATCTAAAATTAATATCAATGGCTTTTCCTTAGAGACTAAAGAAAGTTTTTCCTTAAAGTAAACGATTAAATCGTCATATGTCCGAGGTAATTCCAAAAAAGGTCCATTATATACTTCTGTGATTCTTTCTCCAATATGAGTTAGCAAATTGTATGAATTCGAACTGAGATTACTGGTCCCTATAAATCTACAAATAATCTCGGCGTTTGGGAACCAGCTTTTGGATAATTGGAATACTTTCGACATCAATGCAGATTTACCTGACCCTGGTTCTCCAACTAAGATAAAAGGAGAATTATCATGTTCAGATGAAATATAATTTTTTATGTCGCTGATATATTTCTCTCTTCCAATAAAGATTTTTGCTCTTGATTCTGCGAAATTAAGCGCTGATTCCTCTTCAGCTTCATATTCGGTAACATGTTCCATGTCTGCTAACTGATCTAAGAAGTTTCTTTCAAACGCTTCGTAAACATCCTTACCAAATTCCTGCAAGTAAAGTTCGGTTTCTTGTTCATTACTTAAATCCACAGAATATTCATAACAACAATTTCCCAACTTTTGCCGCAAGGCTTGTTTTATCTCATTTAAACGTGCTTTATGCTCTGCATTTTTTGTTCTAAATATGGATTCAGAAGCATCTTTCGGTAATCCATTTGTGGTTCTAAAGAATGCATGTGCAAAACCTGTTTCTACATCAGGACTCAGCGCTCCTTCCAAGATTTCTTGATGAGTTGCTGAAGCATAGTATTTGAATTTCTTATCTTGTTCGAGATCTGCTTTGTTGGCAGCATCTAATAGAATTTCATGTATTTTTTTTTCTTCTGCCGACCATTTTTGATAATCGGCGAAGTCAGAGTGTTCACCTCTACGAGGAGCCAGTTCATAATGACTACTCAGCATACCGTCTGGATTGATATTATTTTCATTCTTATCAAGTTTATACCAAAATTCAATTACTTTCTTATCTTCTTCTTTCATATATTGTCTTAGTAATTCAAACTCTTTCTCTTCAATCTCGGTCGGTACTGGAAGCCATCCATAACGCTCCCCCAAGATAACGATGAAGTTCGGTTTCACACAATATTCTTGACATCTTCTCAATTCATTTAAGCATATTTCTAATCCTTTTTGATCCAAATTATCTTGTTCAGAAACACCCCATCTTAGATCAACAGCTTGGAATTTAGTTCCGTGTGATTCACATAAATTTTCTAATTTCGGGAATATTTCTTTCTGAAGATAATTTCTTTCTGCTATTAAATCTTTAAAAGTTGAACTGATAAATAATCTAAAAATTTTTTGCCTAGTCATAAATTATTCAAGCCCTTAGGTTACTAGTTTTCAAGTTGGTTTTTTTTTGTTTTATAATTTTATCTTTTGTTATTCAAATGTTATGAGTAAAATATATCCAGTTATCTCACGCGTTATTTACTTATAGTATATAGATAATAAAATCATAATATATTATAAGAGAAAGAATGAAGAAAAATGACTGATTTGAAAAACAAAATTCTTGAGGAAATACAGAATAGCAAAATTTTCGATACACATGAACATTTCGGGCATGATGGATTATATAATCCATCATCCGTTTTATCACTTGAACAAATTCTACATTGGTCTTATATTGGATTAAAAAAACAACATTATGCGAATTATACTGAGTTATGTGAAGAAATCCAGAAGAACCGGGTTTTTGCTACGGCCGCATTTGCTTCAATTAGATTTGCGTTAAAAAGCTTGTATGAAATCGATATCTATCCTATAAGCCCTAAGAAAATGGAGAATTTAGAGAAGAAAATTCAAAATGCATATTCAGATTCATCATATATATTTAGAGTTCTCGAAGATCAAGCAAATGTGCAGAATGTTATCTTAGATATACAACCCGAATTTTGGAAGCCTTGGCATCATAAAAATAAACCAATTTTTGAACAAACAATAAGAATAGACGAGGTTATATGTCCATTTATTAAAATTAAACCTGGAGTTTATTCTTTAAGCAAAGACGTAAATCAAATAGCGAAATATGCAATTTCAAATAGTTTATCAATCGAAACTTTGGAAGATTTCGAAGAAGCATTAGAAAAATACCTTGAAACTCTTAGAAAACACGCGAATGTTATAAAAATTGGCGTTGCGTATCAAAGAACTCTAAATTTTCAGTTAGAGGAAAATGAGGACGGAAAGATTAGAAAAATATATTCTAAAATGAAATCGAGCAATAGTACATACAGCGAGAAAGAAAACCAACGTTGGGGAAACTATATACTAACAATCTTATTGGGTTACGCTACCATTGAGCGAATACCAGTCCAGATTCATACAGGATTGGCGACAATGAAGGAAACAAGTCCGCTATTTCTTTTGGATATCATGGAAGTTTTCTCTTCTGTGCAATTTGATTTATTCCATGGAGGTTATCCATTTCATGAAACGATTCCTGGTATCTTATCACAGAGAAATAATGCTTTTGTTGATCTCTGTTGGTTACCAATCATCAGCCAAAATGCAACAAGGCAATTATTAAAGGAACTCATAGAATGGCAATCTGTTAAAAAGGTATGTGGATATGGGGGGGATTGTATCGCCGTAGAAGGTTCATTGGGCGCCTTATTCGTCCTAAAAGATATATTAGCAGAAGTTTTAGCCGACTTTATTAAAGACAATAGGTTCAATAAAACGGATGCAATAAGCATAGCAGAAGATATTTTGTATAACAACGCAGCAAAATTATATTCCGCTTAAAACATGAAGAATTTTAGGAAAAAATATTGGAAAAAAATATTAAAAAAAAAAATATATGAAAAACATGGAACATTCTCTTCCAAGTTCTCTTCGATATGATTTTCATCTTCACTCCGATTTTTCTGATGGAATGAATACAATTGAAGAGATGATTTTTGCATGTTTGGACCAAGAAATAACGCACATGGCGATAACTGATCATTTAAGTGAGACTGGATATTTCAACTGGTATAACCAATATGAAAAGGATGCGAAAAAATTACCCCGATATCTGAATACCATTAATAAAATGAAACTTAAGTACCAAGGAAAGATCAAGATTTATGCGGGTGCAGAAATTTCAACCGATTTTGGGCTCCGAACGAAACATTATAGCGGTGAAGAGGATATTTTTTCTCTTTATCTTGATAGATTTTCGATATTCTTAATAGAAGGTTGGTACATAAGTAATCCTTATCGTTCGGCAATAAATCTAAGAAAATATTTAGACGAATTAGGATACTCTGATATCCCAATATCTATTGCGCATCCCGAGTTCACTCATTTTTCCCACAAAAAGTTTTCTAAACTCATAAAAATGGGTATAGGTATCGAATTGAATGAAAGTAAATTTTCAGGAATAATTGCACAAGATTTCTTAAGAATATACAAGCAACTAACAGATATTGAAAAGAGCCAGTTGAATATAACGATTGGTAGTGATGCACATTATGCAGATGGAGCGGGTAAATTACAATCAGTCCACAAATTCATCGATGAAACGAACTTAAAAAAGAATGTAATCTTGCCAAAAGAAATTCAGTAAACATCTAAGTTAAGAATCTAAGTTATAGAATTTAAACAAAATACAAAATCTACAAAATATAAAAATGAACAAGTTTTTAATGCA
>WJKO01000394.1 GCA_014729055.1 Promethearchaeota archaeon
GACGAAGAAGAACTTCAATCTCTTAAAGACAATTTAAAAGAATTAGAGGATTCTTTAATCGGGGAAACCGACGAAGTTCAAATTCGAAGAACAAACCGAAAAATCGGACGAGTTAAAGATAAAATTGACAAACTAGAAGAAAAGATAAGAGAAGAAAAGAAGACATTCAAAGAACGGTTCCGGATTCAAACTTCTAATTTAGATAAATTGAAGAAAAAAGCACGGAAATTGATGAATAAAATTGATACTGAAACCGATGAAGAAAAGAAACAGAAAAATAAAGATAAACTAAAAGAACTGCTTATCAGAATAGAGCACCAAGAGAGACTGCAAGGTTTAGAAGAAAAAGACAACAACAAGGATACAAGTGATAAGGTGGAAGAGGGTCAAGAAAACAAGGAATCTAAGGTAAATAATGCTGGTAATACTGATTTGGAATCCGCTGAAACGGATAATACGGAACCCAGTAAAGAAGAAAGCAAAAATGAATGATTAATATTAATCAATTTTTATCAATTTTAATCAATCTTCTACGAGATCCTTTTTTTTCCAGAATATACAATTATATCTGTTTTATTTCGGCTTAAGTCTCTAATGATTTTCTTATTCTTTGCCGATTGGATAATTCCCAAATCCAAATATATGGTTTTTAAGTTTGATAAATCCGACATAGACTCAGGCAATTGTTCGATTTTTGTCATGAAGATCCATAATTTTTCCAAACTTTGTAATTTTCCGAAACTTTCAGGTATTCTCATTAGATCAGAATTATGGACATATAAATAGCGTAAATTAGGAAGATTTGCAATTTCGTCGGGTAATGATTTTAGGTGAGTATTATCTAATTCTAAAATTTCAAGTTGTTTGAAATTACCGAAATTATCTGGAATTTCCGTCAAAGGATTGTTTGAGATTGATATATGCTTTAGGTTTGGTATTGCATCCTCAAATTTCCAATCTATCTTTCGAATCTTGTTGTTTTTTAAATTAACATAACTAAGATCGGAAGGTAGTTCCTTTCCATTAAAAGAATTCAATAAATTGTGAGAGAGATCAAGCAGTTTAAGTTTCTTAAGGTCTTTTAATAGTATAGAGGGGAATAGACCCAATTTATTGTTGCTTAAATCTAAAATCTCTAAGTTTGAAATCTCTTTAAACCAATTGGGGATATACGTTATATTATTGTTGCCTAACCACAAATGAGTTAATAAATCCCAAGGTGGCATGTTATCCGGTAAAAATTCCACTTGATTGTTTAGCAAACTTAGGCGCTTAAGGGTCTCAAAATCATTAAGATCAGGAAAACTAGTTAGATTAGAATTTGCCAAACCTAAACCAGAAATCTGATCGTCTAATAAGAATCCCTTTGAATTTCTATATATCTGTTCAACTTGTACCAATGTTTCTCCAACTTTAGCCGAGATCTTGCGTATCTTATCTTGAATGGATAGTTTTGCAGATTTATTTTTAGCCATTGAAAAAAGTTTTTCAGTGAGATTTGTGCTTTTTTCCGACTTTGATAAGATAAGCATTAAATCTTGCATAAAACCATCAAAATCATTCGAATGATATTCTACTCCTCTTTTAATCTTCAAACTAAGGCTGAGATCGTCAACATCCTTAAAAATTGGCACAATTGTCTTTCCCAAATAAAGTGCCATTTCAAGTTCTTCTTGAACGGGTCCTGAATCATTTGAGTTCTTTGAACAAAATGTGAGAATGACATCAGAGATCTCTACTTTTTCTTCCATATACTGTCGAATAGTTTGATACGCTTTATTATCCCGATCCCAATAGTATACTTTTTCTATTTCATTATGTTGTTCCAACGCGGTCGCAACATCGGCTATTTTAAAAGATTCTAAATCTGCTCGAGCATAACTGATAAAGATTTGCATACATATTCGCCCTCCGATTATATGTCAGCTAATTATTCATCAGAATCTAGTTCTAATCCACAATTCAAGCAGAATTTAGAGAGTAGAGGATTGATAGCGTCGCAATTACGACATTTCTTGCCCAAATAGTATTTTACTGACATTTCCTTAAGTTCTTTCATACGATTTTTCATAAATAACTCGGTTTGTTTATTTGAATGTTCATACTGGCTTAAATTATCTGATAACTTTTGAAAATGACTCAAGTCCTTTTTAATATTAGTTAAGATAAATCGTTCATCGTTAACGCTCTGTCTAAGCTCTTCTTTAATATCATTTAATGGTTGTCTAAGAGCTCTCTTAATATCTGTTTCAGATATTTTTGGCGTGCTCTTCTCAAGTTTATTGATTTTCGCTTCAAGGCGACTTATTCGATTATTTACTTGTGAGATACTGCTATCCATCATTTCTGGAACACGCAAGACGATAGCCATAAGCTTTTCCATAGTTTCTGCCAGCGTATCTATCTGCTCTTTTAAAGGAGCTTCCCGAAAGTTATTAAGGAAATTTGAAAATTCTTCTGCCATGTAAAAATCTTAGTCTTTAATCGATAAAAATCTTAGTCTACTCTACTATAGATTACAAAAGAGCAAATAATGAATAACCAAAATAGCAAAGCATTGCTTGAATCGTCACTAAAATCCATATAATGAGATTAACCTTAATATTAAATATTTTTTGCAATTTTTGTGTTATATCCCAATAATCTCTTAAAAAAGTTCTCTTTCTATGATTGTTTCCATTCACAATTACATGAATTATACTAATCACTGCATAAACGGCTAATAATATCCCAAGAATTATCAGAATATTATTTTCAATTCTTGGTCCCATTACTGGTTCTAAAGGAACCCACCAGTGGATAAAGAGTGTCAATGTTAAACTAGCAAGAATTGCGTAGATCATCTTTAAAAGACTACCTTTTTGAAAATAACAATATAAGGTATATTCTATCCCGAGAATAAAGATTAAGAGCACGGAGGGTAGTTGAAATCTCCAATCAGCGTAGCTCCAGCTTCCTATTATCCAAGATATACTAATATCGATAAATAAAATTCCAATTAAACCAAAGAGATTATAGAAAAATTCCTTGAAAAAAGTAAAGACTTTTTCGATGTTCTTATTCGGTATTCTTATTTTATGAAATTCACCAGTCCATATTATCATCGCTATCAGTTGTAGTACTGCCGCTAATTGAACCCCCACAAACGGATTCAATGTTAGCGTATAAATCAATCTATTTTACCTCCGATTCAATCACATAGCTATCTATCAGCTCACCCGAAAGCGTATATGTGGAGAATTCCAAATTATCTTCTGTTGCATGTGCTTCAGTATACGATGGACCAGCGGTGCAAACCTCAGTTTCTGGCACGGGACATAGACCGACATCTGCTAATCCTCCCCCCGTACCAACAACAAAATAGGTAAGATCATTACCCAGATGAATATTATTCTTTAAGATTCCCCGTTCAAAATGGTGTGCGTGCCCATGAACAGTAACTGTCACGTTATACTGATGTAATATTGGCAATAATTCGTTTATAAGCACAAAATTCTCTCCGTAAAATCCGGCTCCAGTAATAGGGCAATGAAACAATGAAACTCTGAATGGGAAGTCTTGAGCATTTGCAAGATCCTCTTCGATCCACGCAAGATGATCTGGTGTGAAACTTTGATTATAATCCCGTGGATTAATACCGTGTAATTCTTCCTCATCATCAATATCCACTTCTGGAAAATACAGAATTTGAAAATGAACGCTACTCCAATTAAAACTAAAATAGAATTGTTGATGAGTGTCATATATGTTCGTATTCATGACTTGATCAACGGATTGGGGGAAATATTGTCCGAAAAAGTATTCTTCCTCTCCATCATTATCGACATCTTTTGCCCTATCATGATTACCTTGCACTGGCACAAGGGGTATGGTGTCCATCCAACGCCCCGCTCTCTTAAAATAATCGTTCCACTCTGCTTTATAGCGATCTTCAACAAAGTCTCCGACCATAGCAATAAAAGAGTAGTTCTTCTGGTCAAAAATCTTAGCTACGTGAGAATGCCAACCAGGTCCAATCTTTTGCTGTGTATCAGCCGTTAATCCGAAAGAAAAAGGAGAATATATGCTCGGTGCAGTTCTGAATTCACCGGTTGTATATATTTTTCCGTCATAGTCTATTTCATAATAATACCTTGTATTAGAAGATAAACTTGTTAAATTCATAATATGAAACTGATTAGCTGTCCCTTCTGTTTCAATCTCGTCTAATTCGGTTCTAGAAGTACCATATTTGACAGTACATTGTTCAAAATCTTCCGTTTCCCATCCAATATATACTTCGTGTTGTGGATCATCATACCATGAAACCCAAGCAACATCGGGGACGGGCGTTCTTA
Organism: Promethearchaeota archaeon; assembly: GCA_014729055.1. Classification (GTDB taxonomy): domain Archaea; phylum Asgardarchaeota; class Lokiarchaeia; order Sigyniarchaeales; family Promethearchaeaceae; genus WJKO01. The sequence goes on from WJKO01000394.1 coordinate 4,338, forward strand.
TGTATAAATTGAGATATAAACTATAAAACAAAGTTAATGGCATTATAAGAATGACAATTAAGAATACTTTGGTAAGGATGACATTCTTATTTCGATCTTTAATATTCATCATTTTCAGCTACTTATCATAACGCCTTTTGAACCATTTAGGTTTTAAATATCCTACATATAATAAAAATGCTCCTAAACCCGCTAATAACCAGCCCAATGAAACAAAGATTGTCTGTTCTGCATTCTCCCCCATACTCATTGATATTATTTCCTGGATTAAGAAGCAGAATAGAAGACTGCAGAGCATTATTCCAGCAATTCCTATAAACTCAATCGCCATAATACTTGATTTTTCAGTACCTCCTATTTTTTTAAGCTTTTTACGCATCTTAAATGAGTTTAATGCTAATAAGATATAGATTATGAATGATGCCAATAAATGAATCATGTAGTTGAAGAGAATTGGAATTGAAGTATTCATACAAACTAAACCAAATGGTAAAATTAGACTCTCTAATACAATAAGAGTATAGAATAACTTGTTGTAGTTCTCATCGAAAAATAAATATACAATAAAAATTATAAGAAAGATATTTCCTACTGCATTTAATACAAACGATATAAATGATCCCAAGGAAACTATTTGGTTGAATTGCTCAATTGTCGATGTCTCAGTACGTGCTATCGTAAAGAATATTGTGTCTAATAGTGCTGCCAGAGCCCAACATAATAGGGCACTTCCTAATATTACTAGCATTTTTTGCTTACGTTGAATATATTTTTTGTAAATTATAACCGTAATTATTATTCCGAAAACACCTACAAATCCAGCCATAAAAAATGAGATTCCTTGCCAGATATTATTAAAAAAAGCCATACTCCACAAAAAAGCTAGCGATTTTAAAGTAAATAAATTTTTTCTACTTAGCCAGATAATTATCGATAAGAAGCAATAATAGATGAGAGATGATTAAGCTTTTTTTATTCATCATTCTTCTCGAAATCTACATGAAGTTTATGCTGTGCTTTCTGAATGAGGAGTTCATGAATCTGTTTAAGGGGAATTTCCCATGGTATCTTATATTTATTTTTCCATCTACAACGATTATGCCCCCATAAGAGTACTTTATATAGTTGCTTTACAATAGGTTTTGACGGCCCCGAGAGTTCCACTGATTTTCTAAATGTCTCCATCTGAAAATCATCAAATCCTCCAAGAAACCCGACTAACGGCATGAAAATTAAAATTGGGAATATCAATACTATGATGAGAATGGATATAACTGCGCTGGGAATCAAACCAATGATGTTGGTGAGATATGGGATGAAATAACCTGTAAAAAGTAGAGATATGATAAGTATTGGGATAGCCGCAATTAGCGGAATGATTATTGTACTCATCCAGTAAATCTCCACTTTAAAAATTCTACGATTTATATATACCAAAGCTGCCACCATCTTTACGAGTCGGGCATAAAATCGATCGTAGCCAAGGGTCAAAATAATACCAATTGGACCTAAGGTTCCGAAATTGAATACCACGAGGAGAAGATACAGGATCCCGATTCGAACTATCTCCTCACCCAAGCGTACTATGGTATAGAACGTAATATGAAGCGTACCGACTAAGATCGGGTCTGAAATCTGTATAAATGCAAAAAATACTTGTTCTACCAGCAGGTATGGTATAAATATCAGGGCGGACTCATATGGATTGAGTCCTTCCATGCTTTGCACTACCTGCACGATAACAGGAAAGAGACCGATCATAATCATCATCATAAACATCTTTAGGAATGTGTTCCATTTTAATGAGTAAGATACATAAAACTGGGCTAATTCCTTTTTGTCATTACCATAACTCTCTGCAATCGATGATGTAATTTCAAAGTTCCCAACATTCACTATCCCGGTTAAGCCTTGGGCGAAACCCTTAAGTACCAGCCAAGTTGCATATTGTGGAAGATTATCAAGGAACATAAATAATATGATCGTTTCTGATAGAATATTCAATAAAGGAACCATAGACGCTTGTATTCCGAAAAATAAACATTGTTTTATGACTTCACGGCTCACGCCAGGTGTGATTGCGTCTCTCAGAGTAAATCCAAGAAGTCTTAATTCCTTATTAAGAAACCATCCTGCAAGAGCCATCGAAAAGAAATCATCAATATATATTCCAATGGCGTAACCAATTGACCCGCCCATCAAGTCGCCCACCGCAGGGTTTAGGGATCCCCAATACCTTCCAAGAAGGATGAAAATAACATTTGTGATATTCTGAAATACGCCACTACTAACAAATGAGAGAATCTGGGTTTTGTTATATTTCTGAAGCCCTTTAAGGACGGAACCAAACGTTCCGAGCATAGAGGGATATTGTTTCTGGCAAATAATAAGGAATAACCATGTTAGATATGAAAGTTGAGGTTGAAACCTTAAATATTGGAGAATCCAAATACTAATACCGAGTACTTGAATGAGACCGGTAAACATTTGATACCAAACAAAAAATCTAACATACTCCAGCATTTTCTTCGGGTTTTTGATTCGATACTCCCCGATAAAACGTTCAATTCCAAAAGCAGTGCCAACATCAAAAACTTGAAATACCAGAGCGAATATACCACCAGCGATCTTGTTATATCCTTCCATTTCGGGATAGGGATATAGGAGCTTATATATGAGTGAAATGAAAAATAATGAGATTAAAGCAACAAAAATATACATAGAAAAGCCATACCAGAGTGAGCCCAGTGGTCTCTGAAATCCTAACTCTTCCCATGGATCAGCAGATATAAGATCTTCAATTGCCGTTTCTACTTCATCTTGCCGTTTCTTCTCGCCATTCAATTGTCGATCCTCCATAAAACCACATCTCAGCTGAAATGATTAAACATTTGAGGTATCATTTATTAATTGTTTTAATTGATTTTTATAGTGATCAAGTCTGAGCAAAAAATCCTTCGCTGGAAAACAGAATGCATGACAGATGATTAACGATGAAGAAAATACCTAAAATGTACGATAATACAGTTGATTTCGATGAACAAGAAGTCATTTTTCGGGATGTTTGTACGGATCGAGGATTTCCGCTGGGCGGGATAGGTACGGGTGGTTTTAATATACTTACAGATGGAGGATTTGCAAAATTCCGAACCAATCATAATTGGTTTCGGTTTGTAAAATCACTTAATTTTCCTAAAGGCAGTTTCATAGCACTCAGAATCGAGAATGATCAGACCAAGATAACCCGAATATTAAGGAGGAAATATCATAATGGCAAAGAATATGATAATATAACGAATATAGAACATACAAAATTCATGGGTAAAATACCAAGGTTCAGTTTAGAATATAACATTAATGATGATAATGAATCAGATAGTAATTCATTGCCTGTAATGGCGAAGCTAACAGGATTTACTTCTTTGATTCCACAAAATATCAAAGATTCCAGTCTTCCTTGCGCGTTTTTTACTATAAAACTTAAGAATAATGATGCGGTTACATCTCAAATATCAATTTTATTTTCGTTTGAGAATATTTTGGGATTGGGTGGTAGTGGTGGAAGCCATTTGCTCCTTGTTCGCGATGGTCCCGTTGCATACAGAAGGACTCGAGGGAATTATCAAGAAGTAATTGAAAAAGAAATAATGAAAGGGATACGGTTTAAAACAGAACAAAATTATTCTGAAAATAATCCTCGAATGCGCACGATAGGTGAATATCTGTTCTTTATGAAGAATTCTCAAGAATTTAGTAGAAACTATAATATGAATGTATCTTATTGTAAAAGTTGGGATTCAAACAGTTCTGCGCCAGAAATATTAGAAGAATTTAATAGAAATGGTCGTATTTCATCGAATTCAATTGATAAAAAAGGGAAAAGCGGGGCATTTTGTGTGGATCTCAGCTTAGGATCGGGTGAAAACATTGAATTGGATTTCTATATCATCTGGTGGACGCCTTATTATGTTATCGAAAAGAATCAACGAATACGAAAATATTTCGGGAAACATAACGGAATTGATTACGGAC
>WJKO01000395.1 GCA_014729055.1 Promethearchaeota archaeon
ACAGAAAGCAAGAAGTCTTATTCTGTAATTTATTATAAGAAATACAATCAAATATAATTAAGTTTAAAGGTGAGATGTATGTCAACTAGCGTCATTCTACAAGTCTTTACCATTTCTTGTTTTATTGCATTAGTTTTCATTTTATTTAATGAAAAATCCGACTATTTAACCTATAGTATTATGATAATGGTAATTGCAGGAGTTTTTACGGCCTTTTTTCTTGAAGAAGCAAGGCACATTGAGTTTTATATCAATACAATTGAATGGGATGTAATCTTTTTTTTGATTGGTATGTTTACTATAGTTGAGATTCTCAATGAAAAACTAATCTTCCAAGAGATCTCAAAACGTATTGTCAAGAAATATCAAAATAAGCCGCGGAAAATGTTCTATATCATTTGCATCGTTTCTACATTAACCGCTACGATATTAGAAGACCTATCTGTCGCAATTATTTTTGGACCTATTATAATAATAGCTTGTCGAGATATTAAGATCAATCCGACTCCGTTTCTATTGGGAATGACAATCTGCATAAATCTTGCATCTACTTTAACACCTTTTGGCTCTGCAGAGAATGTTTTAATCGTTTCTGCCCTTGATTTGGATTTTCTTTATTTTGTAAAAAATTTCGGATTATACTTTGTAATTAGTACAACAATTACTTTGTTTTTATTAGATAAAATAATATTACGAAAATTCAAAGCAGGTGAATATGAAGAGCCAATCTGTATACATGGTAAAGAAAATCCTCCTCCACTCTCTGGTCATGAGCAAGAACATGAACATATTTTTTATGATGATAATTTAATGGAAGCAGAACTTTCGGAAGTTAATGTAAAGGAAAAAGTATTTCGGAAAAATGTACTAGGATTATTGATTTTTATCATTCTTCTAGTTATCTTGCCCAATATTTATTTACCTGCACTGATTGGTGCTTTAGTTTTTGTTTTTCTTAATCCTGTAAAATCACAGAAAAAAGGGGAAACGAGTAGCCATCCTTCAATTTCGTATTATTTTAAAAAAGTAGATTACAAATTGATCTATTTTTTCATATGTCTCTTTATTTTAGTCGGGTTGATGGAGGAAAATGGACTTATTGATGTGTTAGGAGACTTTATATTAAATTTGGGTGTAGGAAACATTTTTTTTCTTAGTGTAATCATTTTACTCGTTACATCCGTATTAAGTGGATTTATGGATAATGCCCCAGTAACTATAATATTTCTTCCTATCATTGGCATATTGATAAGTGACATGGGGTTAGAAGCATCTCCATTAATTATTGCTTTCGTTCTCGGAATAAATCTTGGAGGAAATTTCCTTCCTCAAGGTTCTGCCTGTGATATGATGACATTAGAGATAGCAAACGAACATTGCGTAGAAGGACTGACATATCGAAGATTATTCAAGATTGGTGGAATGTTTGCATTATTTCATGTATTATTGGGTATAATCTATCTTGCTTTTATTGTATTTGTAATACCCTAAAACAAAGAAACCGAAAACAAATTTTAATAGGATGTATTTTCATTAGTATTGCATGGAGAAAATAGATAAAGTTTCCGACGACCAAAATAAATTAAACATTCAAGATTTAATAGTGTTATCAACTGGTTCTTTATCCACCGAACTTGGTGAAAAATTAGAAAGTATGGAAGTCTATCAGTTAGGAAAAGAACATCTCGGTAAAAAAGGAGATAGTTCTGTTGTCTATATAAAACATGATGATAAGCATTATTTAGTTGATACGGGTTTTGCAAATGAAGGAGATACCACTCCAAAAAATAAAGAAGACAATAAAAATTATTTGAGGTTTATTCTCGGTAAAATCGACCTCACGTTTAATGATATTAGCGGAGTTTTTATGACACATTGGCATCATGACCATTTCGGAAACCTCTATTTATTTCCTAATGCAAAACTCTACTTCTATGATCCTGATAATGAGATTGACATAAAACAAGCCGCCGCGGGATATGGTTTCGATCACATGTTGCCACCAATCCGCTTAAAAAAAGATGATATATTTGCTGGTTGCCGGCTTCTTCCAACAGAAGGACATATGAGGAACCATTGTTCACTTTTATGTGAATTTATGGGCTTTAAAATATGTATAGCGGGTGATGCGATTGTTTCGCAATCTTATTATGATAGGAATGAACCATGGCCGTATAATGCTGGCAATTTAGGCAAAAAAAAATGCATTGAAGCCATGGATTTAATAATAGACGTTGCCGATATTATTATACCCGGACATGGGCATGCATTTCAAAATTATAGAACAAAAAACCAGAGTGCTTAGACTGCTATAAGGGATTTTTCTTAGTTTAGTTTCTTACTTTCGGTCCATTAAAATCTTGACATACTCATCAGTGATAATTTCCAAAATGTTGGTGTATTTTTGTCTGTAATTTAATACATGTTCAGGCAATATATTTTCCATTTTATTTTGCATTCGCGGAATTATACTTTTTGCAGCCATTTTTACTGAACCTCGATCTCCGTATAAAATCTTTACAGAATATAAAAAAAATGTAATAGTTTTTGATGTAGACTTTGCCATCATTACATACTATTATTTTTTCTCTGCTAATTAATTATATAGTCTATCTGGTATATAAACTTTTTCATGTTTGATATACATTATATGCTTTCGATATATTCTGGATACTTTGATATACTATATAATATAATATTAAAATCCTTTATATCATACTTTGGTGGATATAAAGATATCCTTAGCAATTTTTAGATTATTATTAGCATCATTAATCGATTTTAGTAAAAACTAATATCTAAAGATCAGTATTAAATCCTAAAACAGTATGTACGCGAAATGAATTCAAATCATAAAGCATAAATTTAGCTAGAGCTAATATTATCATAAACATATTTTTATTATAATAAAAAGGTAGGTATTCATAATGACAGATATATTAATTCCGCTCTTATTAACGGCAGTTGCCGGACTATCCACGGGAATAGGCAGCGCTATTGCCTACTTTATAAAGAGACCAAAGACTGTTTATCTTTCATTTGCATTGGGGCTTTCTGCGGGTGTTATGGTTTATGTGTCCTTTGTGGAATTACTCCCCGCGGGTTTCGAATCCATGGGAGATCCACTTGGTGTCTTAGTCTTCTTTATCGGTATGGCAATTGTTGGAATAATTGATGCGTTATTACCTGAATACGAGAACCCCCATCATCCAACCC
>WJKO01000396.1 GCA_014729055.1 Promethearchaeota archaeon
CTTTATTAAATAACGAATCGGCGGTTAAGCTTTCTAAGAAATCAGCATTCTTTTTACTTATATCATTTTTGACTTGAGTAATTTCATCTATAATATTTTTTGGAATAGATTTTATGTCTGATTTCATATCTATCTCAAATTTAGAGACTATTTTTTCATCATTCTCTATTAGAGTGTTTGCTTTAGTGGTGTTTAATTCGTTTTGTTTATCTAATTCATCAATTAAAACAGAAATATTCTTTATAATTGCATCCCGGTCTAAACTTTTGTTTTTCTTCAGTTCTCTTAATTTCTTTCGTATTGACATAGTATTTTCTGTATAATGAGAAAACATGTCTTGCAAGTTTTTATTAAGTTTGTGCCTTTCATTTTTTAGCGTTTGCGTGCCTTGACCGATCCTATTCTCGATCTCGGAAGAAACGGATTGTATTCTTGAAATGGACTCATCCAGTGTGTGTTTTATTAGCAATTGATTCTGCTCTATTACTTTACAGAGCTTTTTCCTCATAGATTCTAGCGTTGTATTCAATGAATCTTGAAATTGTTTATGATGTGATTTTAATTGGATAAGGAAGCTATTCAATTTATTGTCTAAAGTATTCTGGATCCCTTTTACCATTTTCATTAAAGGTTCAGTTAAAGAGTTATACTCAGTATTGATCCCTTTAATAATTTCATTTATCTCTGAACTTAACTCATCTGCGAATAAATTGTTTATTTTAATGAAATCAGAATATAGATGTGTTTCATTTAAGTCAAGATTAGATTTTATTTCATCGAGCATTAAATCGATGCTATCTTGTTTGAATTTTCGATATTGAGCGAACGAATCTTCGATTTCTCGATATAATTTCTTTAGATCGTTGGTAAAATCGCTTTCAGATTCGATAAAGGTCTTATTGAGATTTATTAGATGGTCATTCAGTAATTTTGCGTCACTTTCATACAAAGCGGTCAATTGTTGATCCATGATCTCGAAGTTTGCATTAACCGCGCTTTTCATTTCATTGAAATTTAGAAATACAAATTCATTGGTTATATCCTTATTATCTTGAAAGAAATTACTCAATTTGAAAAATTGATCCTTAATATCGTTTAAAAGATTTTGTTTAAGTTCGTTAATCCTATTAATAACTTCTGTTTGAGGAGATTTTACAGCTTCTATATTGCGTTCAACTGCTTGTGTGTTTTTAGTGTTCTTTCCTCTTTCTTCTGGGTTTTTTTTACTCATATTCTTCACGCTAGTAACGTAATTTGTCTTTCTAATAATCGGAATGAAATTCTCTTGAATATATTCGCATCAGTGTGTCATGACACCATATCTCGTTAAGATCTTCAATATTGCGGATGTTTATAGAAAATACGTCACTTATATCGGCAAACAAAGAAATTCCGATAACAAGGATTCCACATTTTCTTAGAGATTGAACCACCGATCTTACTTGTAAACGGTTTTCAAAGATACCGTCTGTAAGAACAAACATCACTTTGCCCTTTTCAATTTTTCTTTGTGTCATGATTCCTGCAACATTAATTGCTATACTCTCTGGTCCCATTCCTTTCGCTTCTAAACCAAATAAACGGCTTTTTGATTTTAAATCCCATTTTTCCGAGAAATCTTTTATAATCCATAAATAATTGCTATAACCATATACTCCAAACGATAATTGAAGTTTACTCAAAACTTCAGCAAATACGTATACTGATTGTTTTATTTCATCGATATATTTCAACATACTGGTGCTAAAATCTACAAGTAATGTAACACTATGCTTTATATCAGATGTCAATCTAAGAAATGGTCTATCTTTGCTGGATAACCCTTTGCCCGATGCAATGGCTTGAATAACCGTAGAAAGTTTAAACTTCACGCCCGAAGAAAATCCATATTCTTCCTTTAACCCGCCGATTTTTAATTGCATCATTCGCATGCGTATATTATTTATGTGATTAATTACATGTTTTGGTGCAGAAAATTCTTCTATATTGGCAGGCGGATGCATAGCTTCCCATTTTTTCACTCTGGATAAATAAGTGCGAAATGGTTCTGGTAAAATATCTACGTAGTTTTTTATCTCCGAATTAAACATAAGTTCAACAGTCTGTTCTTTTGTATTTCGATCAGACACTGAACTTCGTTCGGTAATTGTGCCATTTTGGGTAATAATTCGATCACCATTTCTTTCTTTTTAATAACTTCAACTTATTGCGGTTTATCCCATTGTCTGAACAACCATATCACTGACGAGTTTTCGAGAATCTTCACTATCACAAGTCTGATGTAATATTGTTTTTTCCATAGAATCAATGGGCGAATTACCTCTGGCAATCAATGCCGCCCATGCTATTAAATTACCGGGTGTAGCAGGTGAAGATACCAATCCTTCTTTATGATATCTTCTGATTTTTCGCGCAACTTCAATCATATTACTTAAAGTTTTTTCATCCCGCAGTTTAGTTCGATTTTTTAATATATTCAATTCCGTTTCTTTCTTTGGATAATCTATATAGATTATTTCTTCAAATCGTCGTTTCAATGCAGGGGATAAAGGGCGAGTTCCAGCATAACCTAATTCTACAGGATTCATTGCGCCGATAAATCGAAATCGATGATGCGCTTCAATCAGTTCTTCTTCATGTTCAGAAACCATTAGAGATCTGCGATCATCCAAGCAAGGATGCAAACGCGAAACCACATCTGGACGTGCCATATTTATTTCATCTGCATAAAAAATCGTACCGTACATCATAGCACTTGGTAATGGACCATATATCCATTCTGTTTTGTTTTGCTTCAATTCATATCTTCCAACTATGTCGGTAACATCCGTTCCCAATGTAAAACTCACTTCTAAAACTGGTAATTTCAACAGTTGGGCGATATTACGAATAATGTGGGTCTTTCCCGTTCCCGTTGGACCTACAATTAATATATTATGGTTCTCCTCTAATGCGTCCAAAATACTATTTATGTAATTCCCCTCATCAAAATAGCGGGGAACCCCTTGAGGGATCAGTTTTTTAAGATAGTCTGGAAAATTCGTCATATCTGGGTTTGCTATTTTACTTTTTCGTTTCATTAGTTTCTTCCTCATTTTTATTTGTTTCTGCTAACAGAGTTTTTCTAAATTCTTTATAATAATTGGGTTTTTCAATATCCTGGGTTTTTTCTTCCTTTTTTGAACGTTTCTTCGGTAATTCTAAATCACTATCCTCAGTTTGGTTAATATCAGCCCGAATCTCTTGATAATAGTTTGGCTTTTGTTCATTAGAATCTTTGAGGTCTTGTTTCGTTTCGTCTGTTGAATCTTCTTCGAATTTAAATGAATTTTGCTTCATTATTTGTATTATCCGATAATAATTCAGAGGATTACCGCAGTTCATGCAAGTTTCGCGTTCAGATAATAATTCATTAACGCAATCCAAACAATAGTTAACACCACAATTTGAACATGTATAGATGGGTTCTTTTAGCTTCTTACCATGCCACGCACAAATATTATCTGCAGGTCGCTTTTTTAGAGTAGGATCGGGTTCTGGAGGTCTATTTCGGCGTTTTATAATCTGTACTCGAATAATAAGAAGCGTTGCAATAACTCCAGCTATTATTCCTAATAAATAATATAACCAAGTAAGATCTGGTGGTGGATTGATGACCTTTGTAATCTTTATTGTCTGTAAATCAGTACTGACTAAATTATTATTCGTGTCGTAGATATGCCAACGATAACTATATATACC
>WJKO01000397.1 GCA_014729055.1 Promethearchaeota archaeon
AGGTGTTTAGTGGGTTTTGGGCTTATAGTGGCAACCAGAGTATAAAGATTTGCCGTAAGATTTAAATACTCTTTTTTCCTATATGATCATAACCTGTAAAGGTTCAGGTTGATCAAGTTTGATCACATAAACATAACCTTATAATACTCTTGGAATCTTACCTGCTTGAAGCATCAAATCGAGTAATACTATTGAAGTCATCGCTTCAACAACTGGAATTGCACGAGGAACTATACAAGGGTCATGTCTACCCTCAATTTTCATCTTAGTGTCTTTCATTTCAGAGAGATCTACTGTGTCTTGCTCTTTTCCGATAGAAGCCGTAGGCTTAACAATCACGCTAAACTTAACAGGCATTCCCGTTGAAATTCCTCCGATAATTCCACCCGCGTTATTTGTTTCAGTTTTAACTTTATTGTCCTCTATTACATAAGGATCATTATGCTCTGAACCATACATAGTGATTGCTTTGAAGCCAATTCCAAACTCAATTCCTTTAACTGCCGGAATCGAAAACATAGCAGATGAGATACGGCTTTCAATAGATTCAAACATAGGTTCACCAATACCTGCTGGTAACCCTTCTGCAATACATGTTATTATTCCCCCTACTGAATCTTCGTTCTCTTTTGCCTTACTTATTGCATCAATCATCTTGTCTGCAATTTGCGCATTAATCGTTCTGACTTTATTTTTTTCAGCGAATGCTAAAATTTCTTCAAGGGTATGGTCTTGATCATCGTTTACATCATAAATGGCTTTTGTATATGCTCCAATTTTCACATTTTCTTTTTTTAAAAGCTGTTTAGCCAATCCTCCAGCCATTACAAAAGCGGCTGTGTTCCTCCCACTGAATCTTCCGCTCCCTCTTAAATCTACCCAATTTCCGTATTTCATTAATGCGGGAAAGTCTGCGTGAGATGGTCTGGGTGTTACTTTTACACCATCATATTTTGAAGAATCTTTATCCTTGTTTTCTATAATCATACAAATAGGTGCACCAGTAGACACACCGTTTACTACACCTGACATAATCTGCAGAATATCTTTTTCTTTTCGGGGTGTAGAGATATCATTTTGACCCGGTCGTCTTCGATTCAAGTCTTCTTGAATAAGTTTTTCATCTATTTCCATTCCTGCGGGACAGCCATCGACTACGACACCAATGAGTTTTCCGTGACTTTCACCGAACGTTGTTACCCTAAACAACTTCCCAAATGTATTCATCTTTTAAACAACCCATTTATACATTTTCTATACATGCTTTAATTCAATATATAAGATTCAATATATTCTCCATATATATAAGAATATAAGAAATATAAGAAATATTAGAATATAAGAATGGATATAAGAATATTTCAAACTAAGGGTTTGTCTGGGACAATAACATCCTCGCCGTCTAAGAGTTATTCTCATAGAGCTTTCTTCTTATCATTATTAGCGAACTGCAATACGCAGTTGTCCAATCCTTTGGTAGAGGGAGATGCAGAAAAAACGATTCAAGTTTGTCGTTTGCTCGGTGCAAAAATTGGGCAGAAATCTGAGATGGTATATCAAATTGATCCTCCAGATGAGTTAAATGCTCCACAAAAAACTTTAGAATGTGGAAACTCGGGAACAACGATCCGTATTTTATCTGCTTTGTCATTATTGATTACTGGACCCATAAAAATTGAAGGTATATTCTTTCAGAAAGACCGTCCTCTCGATCCTCTATTACATAGTTTGAAATCTTTAGGCAGTGAGTTCCAAGAAATTAGAGATTCAAGTGGTAAAAGAATTGGAATTCAATTAGAAAACAAAAAAATCACGTCAAACATGGTCGAAATTCCGGGGAATATCTCGTCTCAATTCATTACGGGTTTAATCATTGCTGCAGTTGGATTAAATTTAAGACCAGAAATAGCTAAAAAAAAGCAATTTACATCGGCTGAATTTGTTATAAGAACGACAACTCCCGTGAAATCGTACCCTTATCTCTTGATCACCAAAAATATATGCCAATCATTTGGTATGCACATGCTTTTTAATAAATTTTCAGACAATTCTCTGGAAATTAAAATACCGATAAGTGAGAAATTGTTGCGAAAAAAAGGCGACAAGGTATTTTTTTATAACATTCATGGGGACTTCTCCTCAGCTGCGTTTTTACTATCCGCAGCAGCAATTTTTGGAATTGATAAAGGAGTAACCATTAATCAGCTGAATATAGAATCCCCCCAAGGTGATAAACAGATCCTCAATATTTTAGGCGAGATGGGTGCTAAAGTCAAGATTAATAGGAAAGCAGACAGTATAACGATTGTTGGTAGGAAAAATATTTTTTCTAATAATTTGGATACGTATATTCCTTATTTAAACAATTTTGATGTTAATTGCAAAGATATTCCTGACTTATTTCCCATATTATGTGTTTTAGCGTCCTATTCGCAAGGTTTAATGAAATTAAAGGATATTCAACATATAAAACTAAAAGAAACAGACAGAGTATCGGTCATGGTTAGGGAATTAGGTAAATTTGGTGTCAAAATTCAAGAGAATGAGGATATGGTCATCATCCAAGGATATGATTCTCGTACACCATTACATTCACGCATGAACTCACCAACTGACTCACCCATTGATTCGACCATATCTAAACAACGCAGCATAATCCATGACCATGATCATAGAATAATTATGGCACTTATTGTATTCCTTTTAGGAATGACTCAAAACGACCAAAATGATTCAGAACAATCAATACTTGTACAGAATGTCGAATATATTAAAGATAGTTATCCTCTATTTTTAGAACACTTGAGGAAGATTGGAGCAAGAATTGAGGAGATGTAATGGTAAAGAAAACATTTATCGTTTAAAAGAGCGTCCGTTGTTTAAGATTTGTGTAATTAATTTATTTATATCTGAAATGTTTTAAATTGGTAAATCTGAAACTTATTCTTTAAAAACCATGCATTGTTATATGTCAAAAATATAAAATTAAATAGATCGAAGTAAAATAGAGAAAATCAACTATAAGATTTTTTCTATAACATTTTAAACCAAAGATATAAATTAAAAATAAATCATAAATTATTATAGCAACACAAAAGGAAAATAACGCTTTAAACCTCAAAATTAAATCAAGGATGACATTATGGCATCTTCAGATTATACTTTTAAATTAATCATTGTCGGTGATGCTTCAACTGGGAAAACAAGTTTAACTCACCGATATTTATCCGGTATTTTTGTAGACTCTCCTAGATTGACAATAGGTGTGGATTTTTTTTCAAAAAAAATAAAAACAAAAAATGGAAAGCGGATAAAACTACAGATTTGGGATTTTGGTGGAGAAGAACGATACAGATTCTTATTACCAACATATAGTAAAGGCGCAAACGGAGCTTTAATTTTATACGATATTACGTCAAAACCAACGATCTATCATATTCCTGATTATGTAAAGATCATCCGAGAAAATGCGGGTGATATTCCCATCATGTTAATAGGAAGTAAAGTGGATCTTGAAGATTATCGTCAAGTTAAATCCAAAGAAGGAATACAAGCAGCAAAAAAGAATGTGCTAGCGAGTTTTTCAGAGTTATCTTCAAAAACGAATTTGAATGTGGAAGAGTCCTTTCGGACGATTGTAGACTTAATACTTGAATATACAGAATCTCAATAAATTTTAATCTGCATTTTGCAAAAAATCTGAACAATTATGAACGGATCACACAATAATTCAACTAAAGATGCTAACAGCGATGCTAAAGAAGAGATATTTGAGTTGAAAACAAAGACTGGTAGTGTCTGGGGTTCAGAAGAGAATAGAACACGTATTAAGAGCGAATATTTAGTAAAGGAAAAGAAAAAAGCTAACGATAAGAAACGATGGATTATCAATTTTCTAATCGCATTTATATTGCTTTGCGTTGTGATTGTTTTTATATTTCTTCAAAAAAAGTATAACCTTTGGTTTTTTTAGTATAATGTTTGGTTTGGTCTATTATCTTCTATTATCTATATTATTTTTTGTTCAGGTGTATTAGGATTTTTTGTTCGCGCTCTAATCGAGCGAAGAAACAGCGCCCACAGAGACCATAGTTATCAAAATCGAAAATATTGTCATTGTAGCCGAATTTATCGGCGAGCCATGTAAATTCGGTTTCATCGTAATTTTTTCCGCATTTTTTGCAAATTGCTTTCATTACTTTTCACATCTTATTTTTTTTAATTCTTACTGTTATCTTAAATGAACACTTATAAAAGAGAAAATTTGAATTGTTATGTAATCTAGTGGTACAAGAAACGTTTAATGCTTGGAATCAGAAGAGAAGCTGAAAAAGATTGGATTTGTTATAATTGCGATGGCTGAACGGATAAAGAGGGCTAAAAAGAACAACTTTTTTCACTTGAAGGGAGACCACATGCAATACATAATGATTTTTTCTCTTTAAACATTGTTTTTAACCACCTCAATCAAGTTTTGATTAATTTACCTGTTTCTGCGGACTTATATGCTAGTAAAGCAACTTCTAATGCCTTTCTCCCGTCTTTACCTGAAAGCATAGGCATTTGGTCTTTCCGAATGCAATCTATAAAATCATTTAACATGATATAATCCATATTGCTCCCGTAATTGATTAAGATTGGATGACTTTGTTTGTCAGAATGGACCCTTGCGGATTGGGCAAACATATCAAAGGTCAATGTGCGTTCTGTTCCGAAAATAGTCATTGTAAGATCTCCCCACGTTTCATAGTTTTTCGGTCTGCTCCATGATGGATCCAAAGTAGAGTGTAATCCTTGGTCATAATTCAAATATACCATACCAGCATCATCAATGTCAAGGGTTGGATGGAATAAATTGAATTTAAGTGCGAAAACAGATTCGATGCTCTGACCCGAAAACCAGAAATTTAGATCAGCAACATGTGTAATATGATCCATTAAAGCTCCACCGCCGCTTAACTCTTTTTGAGAGAACCATTTGGTCGCTCCTTTATGCTCTGGCATCTGACCATGATTGGTTGCACTGATAGATAACAATTCGCCGAATATCCCTTTATCAATTTCATTTTTAATTGAGATTGCAGTGGGATGGTATCGACATGGATAACATTGTATCAACTTTTGGCCAGTTTTTTCTGCTGTTTTTATCATACTATCAGCATCCTCTAAGGATGTTGCAATAGGCTTTTCGACTATTACGTCTTTGCCGTTTTCCATCGCGAGAATTGCCGTTTTTTTATGATATTTATTTTCTGTCGTAACAAGAATGACGTCAATTTCAGAATTGACGGCGAGTTTTTCGTAATCGCTGTATATCAAATCAGAAAGATTGCTAATCTGTTCCTTGGAATATTCATTTTCCTCTGCTATTGCGACAACATCGACATCGGGGAGTTTCTTTATACAATCGTAATAACTATACGCATGAATATGTGCAAAACTAGCAATACCAATTTTTATTTTTTTCATTTAGAGTACCTCCTTTAATTTAACTACCCTATGTTTCAATGCCGATAACCGAGCAGCTTCACAGATTGCGATTGCATTTTTTCCATCAGCTCCCGAAATGGCCGTTGGTTTGTTTTTTAATATCGAGTCGATAAAGCTTGTCATCTCATTGTTATATCCATCAGATAGATATGGATCCATTCCTTCTGCTTGAAGATTGGAATAAACTTTGATGGGTGTTTCGGATTTGGATCCAAACTGCATTATACCGGTTTCCCCTACAATTTCGGCTTTTGCGGTAAAAGGAAATGCATCTTTTGCAGCCCAGCTTGCTTCACAATACGCGATGCCTTGCCTAAATACTAATGTAGTTCCGGTAATGGCGGGGACTTGGACAATCTTTTTTGCATTATTTACTTCAACTTTCTGTATTTGGCAGAATACCTCTTTTGGCATCTCTCCAAATACCCAAATTGCATAATCAATATCATGGATAGAAAGGTCAAATAATACACCCCCCGATTTGTCAGAATCTGTAAACCATTGAGCCCAACCAGGCAAATTTGAATATCGAAGCAACCGCATCATTTTTGTCTTACCGAAATTATCTACATTATTATCAATAAAATGCTTCGCTTGCATATAAGAGGGCCAGAATCTTAAAACATGTCCAACAAACAGCTTCACATCGTTTTGTATAGCCGAATTCTCTATTTCTCTACAATCCGATAGATTTAAGGCCATTGGTTTTTCAACAAAAACATGTTTTTTCTTTTCTGCGGCATAAATTGCAATCTCTTTATGAAGAAATGTTGGAAGAGATATGATCGCAGCGTCTATATTAGATTTATTGAGTAATTCCTTTGCATCTTCATAAATTTCAACATCTTTAGGTAACGCGTCATCATCTAATTCCTTTGTAGATATTGAAATTATCTCAACATTATCGTTTTGGGCTAAGTTATTATAATGTGTTTTTCCCATAAATCCAAACCCGAGTAATCCGACTTTTATTTTATCCGCCATAAGTATATCCGCCATATATTTTACGTTTGTACTATACTCTTCTTATATTCTCTTTTTATATTTTAATACTTTTTAAAGTTCATATACTCGAGCATTAATATAGATCTTCTGAAAAGAAAGAAGAATGATGGGAAAGAAAAAAATAAAGAATGATGGATTTTAATTTATAATGTCAGTCAAAAATGCTGTTGCAGAAAAAATATCCCTTTCTTCGCGATGACATATTTCTTATTGCTCAAGTAAACGAAGAAACAAAGAGACAACATTTAGTAATGCGGAAAATTAATGCCGAAACTAAAGAGATCGAGGTAGAAAGCAAAATTGAGTGCATACATACAGCAATAACCACAATTTCCGGTGAAGAATACGAAAAAATCCAAAGAGATCCATTAGAAAGAAAGAAGCTCGAAGACAAGGCAATTCATATCCGATCAACCGAAAATTTATCCGAGATAGATTTATCCATTGAAGACAGATTTTTTGCAATGAAAAGTTGGGTGCAAGGGATTAGCGAGGCAGGATTTAATGCACTTATTGTGCAATCTGATATTGAACTTTATGGAAAACTCGCATATCCAATAGTAAACTTTATTCTAAAATTCTTATCAAAAACAGACGAAGAATTTCTCATGCAATATCTTGATTGGATAGAAAAAAATTGCATAATTGATAATAGTATACACCAAGCGAGTTTTACTGCAAATATTCAAAATATTTTCGACGCGTTAAAAACATCATTTGTGGTGCAAAAGCGAGAAGTAGTTCTTAGGATCCTTGAATTAAACGGGTCATTAGAAATAATAACGAAAATAATTAAGATGATCAATTATTTTAAGAGAGATGATCAACAGTCTATACTTAGACGTATTTTAGATATTAATCAATCCGATGCGATCTTAACGGAAATCATAACTAACATTAAAAAAATTGAGGTGATTTTACAAGAAGAAATTATCACCAAATTGTTAGAGATTAACCATTCGGAAATTATTTTGGATACCATTATGAAAAACATTCAATATATGTGTAAAAATGTACAACCTCTAATTTTCAATGATATTTTAAACACTAATCCATCGAAGAAAATTCTTTTTTCGATAATTGATAATATTGAATATAT
>WJKO01000398.1 GCA_014729055.1 Promethearchaeota archaeon
CTGATTTTTTAAATGTTTTTGAACAAATTGAAGACGAATTAGGCAAAATAGTGGCTGAAAACCTGCATATACACTATTCTAAAGTCGAATACACGGAAGCTGGAGAGAAAGAACATCATACTAACTCAATTAAACAATGGGGACCGGATTTTAAACCATTGTTAAATCTTATACATGAAGTTGGATATAAGCCGACCATTATAAATGAATCTCCCGCTCTTGAATCCGATGCCAAAATGCTTATGGATTTTTATAATTCATTGTGAGAAAAGCTTTAGAAAAGATTTTAATAGAAAAATAAATATTTCCATATTACAAAATAGCCAGCGTGGCCTAGCCAGAATTTATAATGTTTTTATAAATTCCTAGAACGGGAAGGCACTGGACTGAAGATCCAGGTACCGCGTGTTCAAATCACGCCGCTGGCACTTAATTTTATTCTAATCATCATGATATTGAATCTTAATCAATTTTAAACCAGTGTGCTCCCAATCTATATATATACCAAAAAATGAAAAGAAATTAGAGATATTTATGTCAACAAGGGGAGAATCTAAAGAAAAAAATTCTTTGAAAAAAATTCAGAAATGGGATGAACGGGTTCTAAAATCATTGAGAGGGATAGGAGGAAAATTAACAACAAAGTTTATGAAATTCATCTCATTTTTCGGAAGAGAACCGATTTGGTTCTCATTGATTGCTTTTTTCTTACTTATTTATTTTGATCTTCAAAAATATATCCTATTTGGAAATGGACTTTTTGCGGGTCTAATTTTGGTTGTTCCTATTAAATTACTTATAAAAAGACCGAGACCTTATGTTAAATTTAAGGACCTTCCACCATTAGAACGGGCACATAAATCAACTAGTTTTCCTTCCTGGCATACATTTAACGCTGTAATAAACTCATTGATCATCGGTTATATGACGGAAAATGTATTGATATGCTTCATTTTCTTAATGTTGGCTATATTGGTGGGCTTTTCAAGAGTGCAACTCGGCGTTCATTACCCTTGTGATGTTTTTATCGGATATTTATTGGGTTTTGCCGCATTTCCTTTTGTTTATTACATGCAATTTCCGTGGCTTTCATTTTTTGCATATCTCGAAGAAATGAGCCCATACACATTTGCCCATCAAGAATTGAATCCTTTTCTTAGATATTGGTGGTATTATTTCATTATTATAGCCGTTTATGCTGGAATTGTAGTTACAGGCGGATATCATACTATTAAAAAGTACTTGAAAAAGAGAAATTCATAAACTAGAGTTGCGTTTAAAACACTGAACTCGCAAGGTATAAACCAAAACCTATCATAAAAATTGAACAAGCAACAAGAATCGCGATATACACTTTTTTCGTCATTATCTTTCCTGAGAATCCTACAAGTGTGGCTACGGGAACATACCAAACTAAGTCTCCCATTTCGTGACCTATAAAGAAGCCCCAAAAAGCAATGGGATTCGCAAAAGAGATATTAAAAATCCGCATGGCATTTAAACCCCATGTTGCCCACCATAAAATCCAATACGGATTAGATATAGATATCATAACACCACCAAGAATTGGATGCATATTGAAAAGCTTATTTTGTTTAGCTTGGTCTTGTAGTTTCGCTGCATCAGGGTTGAGGAAACTAAAATCAATTCTTTTTTTTCTGAGATCGTAAATAATCGAGCCACCAAAATAAATCAGCAATCCCCCGCCTAATAAACCGATTATTATTACAAATATCTGGTTCTCCAAAATAGGTCCCAATCCAGCAACAAGAATCAAAATAAGTAGTAGTTCTAGGATTGCATGACCTAAAATAACAAAAAGACCGACTAAAAAACCCCGTTCTTTCTCCTTTATCGCATTAAAAATTACATAGGATAACACAGGACCTGGACTCATTGCTCCTGTCAATGCAACTACGAATGAATAACTAAATACTGACCAAAATACCATTTTTTCCGTCACATGTTATAATTAATCTATGTTTTTGGATTTTTCTAACCTTGATTTCTTTTGAAATTTTTTGTATTCAATTAATGAATGAATGATTATGCCAAAAGTTATAGCATAAAATGGACCTTCTAATAAAAGTTGCATTAATAATTTAGTCAATCCGGGCTCAGCACTGTAAATTAAGCGGAATCCTATTCTATATGTAGGATCCCAAGGTCCGAACGGCTGGAAATTGTTTGCAATAAAATCAGCAGCTATATGAGATAAAAGCCCAGCGAAAAACGCAATTCCATAAAATGGTCGCTGTTCCCGATGATACCTATACGCAAGCAATGCGAGTAAACCGATGAGAAGAAAGAAGATTAAAAACTTTATCGACTCTCGATATAACAAAAAGGATAAGATAAATGTTAGAAGGAGAAGTGGACTTTTCCTCGCTTTATCTGGGATATCTTGACCAAAGGGATCGCTTACATTGTTTAAAGGCAAGTCCCTTTTTAATTTTCTATTAGAGATTAATAAACTAACTAAAAGGGTAATTCCAGTGAATAAGAATCCCAAGCCATGCGAGAAATGATGGTGATATCTCAATAAAACTTCATAGGTCCAAGGATCGTGATAATTAATTAAGTTTGCGCTAATTGATGAAAGACCATCAAAATCGGGCGTATAACCTCCTAAAAGTCCTATTACCCATAGCCAAACCCGAGAGTAATAGCCCGAGTGTTTGCTTTTTTTAATGTTTTGCCAACAGACTTCACCAATAGTGAATCCAATCAGACAATGAGTTACTCCATTCATAAGAATATGTTAAGATATTTTATATAGAATTTTAAGCTTAGTTAAGATTGAAAAGCCGGATTTGGTTATTTTATGAAAAAGAAATTAACAATCAAATTGCTAAACATTATAGAATTATCAATTTTATTTGGAATTCATTTTTTTTGGATAATATATAAATGGGATTTGTTCCCAATTGAAAAAACAAGCGATCTGCTAGCCTTGTGCAGCCCATTTCTTTTGGCTTATCTCGTCGGTATCTGTTGTAGAATCGAAAAATACAAGAAATATTTGTTTGAGATTGAATGGATTTTTCATAGTCTGGTTAGTTTAGGATTTTTGGTTCTTCTAGCATACCTGCAGTTTAGAAATGAATTCAGTTTTGTTTTGCCTTTTTCTTGGGGTTTTTATCTTTGGACGGGCGTAGTTGCATTGTTATTGAGCGCTAATATAATTACACATTCGCGATTATCTGAAGAGAAAGCCACAGTATCACCAGAAAATGAAGAAAATCAAGATAAAACTAATTCACAAAATACTAAAATAAGTATGAAACGATTAACAGATACTTTGATTAACCCAAGAAAATTGATTTATTTGGGGATTTGGGTAATCATACTATTTATGCTTAGCATTTTAAGTTATCCAATCTATTTTGCATTTTTCTCAATTAGTTTTCATAGTATCTTAATGTATGAAACTAAAAATGTTAGAGATAAGAAGAAATTAATGAAAAATTTTGAATTAAATGAACTAAGGAAGGTAGAAGATCAAGGATCTAAACATCCAAACTACTCCAGTATTCTCAATTTGATAAAACGAAAACCAATTGATAATTCTAAAATATATTTGGATAAATATACTAAAATTATTTCTCGTCATCTGCGCACTTTATTCCTTGTAATTATTTTTGCATTTTCTTGGGGTTTATGGGCTTTAAATGTAATGCAAATGGGCTCGTTAGAAGATAAATGGGGTTTGTTTATACGCCCATTTATTAACCCCTTATTTTATTTAGGTGTTGCGAGTGTCGGTTTTTCCTTGGTCTCAAATATAATTTGTAAAAATAAAAACAATAGAATAACAAGATTTTTAGACCATAGACTGATAACAGACGCTATTATGATTATAATCTTTAGCTTAGTGATATTTGATATTTATTTTATAGCGCCAGTAATTATGGGCTACTCTATTATCAGTCTAATACAGACTATGCTATCGCAAAATAGTACGAGTTATGCCTCAACTCTAATTGCTACCACTATTGGTTGGACTGCTGGTCTCTATTTATTCACATTTAATGGAATGTTGCTTAATCTGGTAGATACTATCTTCTATATTCTAAAGATTGATATTGATGCAACAATTCACTTAGTAAATCTATTATTTGTATTACTACTATCTGCAATCTTAATGCTTAAAGTTGCTTTTTCTTTATTTGATATCTTAATTAATAAACGTGAGAAGATAAAAGGAACTAATCTATCAGGTGAACCGAGAAACCGAAAGAATATTGTGCAGAAAGTCAATAAAAATAGTAAATCCAGAAAAACTGAAATAAAAAACAAGACACAGTTTTTTGGCATATTTGGATTGGTCTTCTTAAGCTCTCTTGTTGGACCTTTTTTAGTATTAAATTTTCCTCTATCAAACAAATCACTTGGTTTTCCACCTAGTGAAAATGTAGAATTAAGTGAATTCAGCGGAATAGCATTATCTCCAAATTACGCTTTAGATTTAGTAAATGAATCAAATGGATCATGGACGAGGATCCATATTACTTGGCGTAACGTCGAATCAGAGGAAGGATTATATGATTTTTCATATTATGATGAATATATAGATAATGCATCTTATTATGGTGTGAAGATTGTGGCAATGTTATCTCATAGACCGCATTGGGTAGATATTCCAGGAAACCACTATATAACGGAAGCCTTTCTCCCGCAATGGTTGGATTTTGTTAATGCAACAGTGCGCAGATATAGATATTATATCAAAACGTGGGAGATTTGGAACGAACCTAACTTAGAACGATTTTGGGATGGCCCAATGGAAGACTTTTATCATCTCGCAAACGAAACTGCAAAATTAATTCACAATATTGATAATTCAATTTATATCATAAGTCCGTCATTTTCAGCAGCATCTGCAGGGTACGTACCCCCCCATTTGGCTGAGATGTTCAACGCAAATATAATGCAATTTATTGACGCGATTTCAATTCATTTCTACAATTTTGATCCCGATACACTCTATGCGGGATTGTTGCAGTATATAAATGTCGGTAAGAAATATGGCTTCACTGGAGATTATTTGGTAACTGAGATTGGAAATCCTACGAGTGGTGGATATCCACACATGGTCACCGAAAAGTCCCTCGCAGACAATGTTATTAAATGTATGGTAATTTCATCAGTTTATCAAATACGGACTTTCTTATGGTACTGCGTCAGAGATTCTGGAAATGCAGACGATGATAAATGGAATTCAGAGAAATGGTTTGGATTGTACTACAACAATTTAACTAGGAAAATGGGTGCAAATGCATTCGATCTTTTCAGTGAATTCTGTGCTAATAGTAAATTGATACCTGATATGCTTAGAAAGAACAGCGGCTTTGCCTCTAAAGATCTAATGACTATGCTCTATCAAAATACTGGATCATTATCGGACACCTATACACTTATCATGTGGTACGCTCCAACTTTATATGAAGGGGGAAAAGTTAATGTTAATATAGATTTTAATAATGCCATTCATAATGTCACTTTACATGATATATACACAAAATCAAATGTATCCATGGTTGAATCTTCTGTTGATGTGGGAAATAGCCCTATTGTTATAACTTTCAATTGCAGCGATCTTGCAAGCCCTTTAATACTCACTATCTCAAATTTATTCATTAGTGAAATCATATATTTTGGTATCTGTGGAATATTTCTTATTGCAATTGTTTTTATGCATCATAAAAAGCTTAAAGAAATAAGGAACGAAAAAAATGCAAGGAAAGAAAATAAGACTCTCTAAAATAATGGATAAGGATAAACGGGCGATGCTTGTCGCAGCCGACCATGGACTAATGCTCGGTCCCATTAAAGGAGTAATAAACTTAGAGGAAACACTTAAAAAGATTATTTATGGTGGTGTTGATGGCATCTTGATATCTCCAGGACAAGCCCAACACATCAGCCATCTTTTCCATGGGCGCGAGGCACCTGCAATGTTACTTAGGGGAGATTATACCAGCGGGTTTAGAAGTCTCACATATACGCTCCCTAATGAACAAATACATGAATTTAAAATAATGTCTCCAAAGGATGCTTTAGCATTAGGGGCAGATGCGATGGTCGTCTATTATCTACTCGGTCGCCCTGAGGATCCTTTGAATGACGAGGCAACAAATATCGAGATTATAGCCAAAATGGCTGAAGAGAGTGAAAAATGCGGATTACCATTCTTTATCGAACCTATGCCATTTGGACCGCGTGTTACTGGTAGTAATTATATAGATTTATTAAGAATTGGGATTCGGGTTTCAGAAGAAATAGGAGCTGATGCCATTAAAATCCCTTATTCCGGCGACATTGACTCATTTCGGAAGATAGTTGATTCGGTTAATATCCCAATTTTTATTTTAGGTGGTGCCAAGAGTAAAACATATCGAGAAGCTTGTGAAATGGTAGAAGATGCATTAACTGCGGGAGCAAACGGTACTGTTTTTGGTCGTCAGATTTTGCAAGCACCTGATCCACAGAAGCTGGCGGGATATTTAATGAAAATAATTCATAAAGGCATAAAATGTAAAGATATATTTGCGGAGAAAATCAAGAGTCCTTCAAGACTTGAGATAAATTTAGACAAATGCACTGGTTGTAATATTTGCTCCATCGCATGTTCCATGGCTCATTCGGGTATGAATGATCCAAATTATTATGCGATTCATGTAGAACATAGTTTTCCTAAAAAACTAAGACCACAAGTTTGTATTCAATGCGGTAAATGCATAGAGATATGCCCTAATTCTGCTATTAAAATCGATCCGACTGACCATCATTTGATGATTAATCCTGAATTATGTGATTTATGCGGCAATTCAGAAGACGCCTCAAAATTTAAATGTGTTTTAACGTGTCCAAAAAAAGTTATAAAACCACCATTAGGTGTAAAAAAGAATCAATATTATAACAATAGAATACCTTTAATATGTGATTTTTGTGGAGGATGTCCTGAATGCATAGAATGGTGTCCTAATGAAGCTATTGATATAAAGGAGAGTAGATTCAATAATGGATGATTACGGGTCAATTCGGAGACATATTTTGCATATAGATCTATCTTCTAAAACATCAAAAGTTGAAATTATACCAAAAAATATTTACAACTTGCTTTTAGGAGGAAAAGGGCTTGGTATTTATTTGCTATTACGGATTCCTATTGGATGCGATCCTCTTAGTAAAGAAAATGATTTAATCTTAGTAACTGGTCCTTTGACGGGAACAATAGCACCTTGCGCAAATAAGTTTGGGATAGTGACGAAAGGTCCCGCAACGGGTATGTTTTTAGATTCTTATTCGAGCGGTAATTTTGGACCTGCAATAAAATTTGCTGGATATGATGCTGTTGTGCTTCATGGAAAATGTGACAGCTTAAGTGTTTTAATTATTGATGATGATAAAGTGGGATTCCACCCCGCAGATCAATGGAATCTTAGCGGATTATCTCCTTTTGAAACGGAATTTACATTAAATCAAAGCTTGGATGGTGATTTTTCGTGCATTTCCATTGGGTTAGCGGGAGAAAGATTAAGTCCTCTGGCAGGTATATTTACGCAACAACGATGTTCTGGTCGAGGTGGGGCAGGAGCAGTAATGGGATCCAAGAATATAAAGGCAGTTTTAATTAAAGGAACAAAACCGATCCATATTCAATATCCTGCAGAATTTAAAAAGAAAGCATGGACCGCCAGAAGATATTTAAGATCATCTGAAACGACCGTAAGAGCTATGCCGCAGTTTGGGACTGCCAATATAGTTAATACAGTCAATGAGGCATCGGCATTGCCCACAAAAAACTTTCAAAATGGACATTTTCAATATGCAGACTTAGTCGACGGAACAAAGTGGTATAAAGAATACTGGAATGTTGTAAAGCATGATAAAGATTTAACAAATTTAGTCAAGGGTAATCATAATATTGCTTGTTACGGTTGCCCAATTTCTTGCAGCAAAATTGCTGTCGCTAATAAAGACTTCATTTCAATGGAGGACGAATTTCATGAACACATTGATGCGTTAAATAACAAAATCATCATTGATGGACCAGAATATGAAACGATATTTGCTTTAGGTCCAAATATATTAAACAGCGACAGAGATACAATAGTGCAGGCCAATTATCTATGTGATCATTATGGGATAGATACAATTAGCACAGGAGTTACGATAGGATTTCTTATGGAATTATACGATAAGAAAATTATCACAGAAACCGACTTGGATGGAATCAAGCCAATATGGGGTGATTCCAATGCAATACTTGCCTTAGTCAGAAGAATTGGTCGTATGGAAGGTTGTGGTAGGCTCATTGGTCAAGGTGTGAAACGAATAAGTGATGAATACCACAAGGGGAAAAAGTATGCTATGCATGTAAAAGGTTTAGAGATCCCGGGATATGATCCACGTAGAGCACATGGAATGGGGTTGTGTTATGGTGTTTCTGATCGTGGTGCATGTCATCTTCATGCTTTTACTGCGTCTGTCGAAATATTAGGCAATTGGGGTGGCACGGATCCCTATACTCTTGACAAAAACAAGCTAGAACTCTTCATTAACATGCAATCAGAAAGTAATTTTATAGATTCAAGTATTTTATGCTTTTTTACGTTAAATGGAATGCAAATGAAAGAAGTTTTGGGTTTATTACATACCGCAGTGGGAAATGACATTGCAGTTGGAACAGAACCAGTAAGGATTCAAGCAAAACGTGTATTAACATTAACGAGGCTATTCAACTATAGAGAAGGTGGAACGTCCGAGGATGATATGTTGCCTGCTCGATTTTTAGAAGAAAAATATGGCGAAGGTAAAATAAAAGGACGACCCATAAACAATTTTAAAGAAGTCTTGCAAAAATACTACGAAATCATGGGTTGGAATAAAACCGGCAAACCCAAGGTATTAACTTTAAAAGAACTTCAAATTGATAAAATCTATCAAGAAAAATGATAATGTGATTAAAATGAATATAGGTCAAAATAAGAGAATTCATGATTTTCTAAACAAAAATAGAACAAGTATTGTAGCAGATCTTAGTAAAGGATTATTAGGAACAGAATATACCAATATCAGCGAAGCAATAAATAAAGCTAAGAAAGCAAAATTAGATGGAATAATCCTTAGTGCGGGAGCCGTGAAATCCCATCTTAATGATCTTATCGGAAAAGATGTACCGGCGTTAATAATTAAAGCGGATTGGTCAAACTATCTTCTGAATGAGGAAAGCCAATATCCAAGCCAAGATTTTAGGC
>WJKO01000399.1 GCA_014729055.1 Promethearchaeota archaeon
ACATATGATAGGGATTTGAACGCCAGTATCAATATAGCCCAACGGATAACGAGTTCGTTGGGATGGGGGACACGTGAATGCCCCGAACAACCGAATGAAGTTAGTGCCGTAAAGACCTAACCGAATGGTTGAAGCCACCCCCTTTCGGGGGTGCGTAATTCACTGATTTTCTACTACCCATTCTAACCCGAGTAAACGAGCTGCAACCTTGAATTCCTTTTTCCAATCCCCTAAAAACGTAACACGATGCCATCCAAAAGTATCCCAGTCATAATTTTCCAAGATTCTTGTTGCATCATCTTTTACCAAGATTTTCCCAACGCAGCCTCCCGGCTCATCTATATTCTCGAGGATGATACCTTGTCGAAATGCTATTTTCCTTTTTGCAATACTCACCTTAATAGTCGTTACTACCTCATTTTTCGGAAATTTAACACGAGGGACTGCGCCCAAGAAATTGGATTCTCCATGATACACGATCTCATAGTCTAATCTTTTACTTCCCCTTCCATATAAATTGCATGGTGCGACACAATGCATATAAGTCACTTGTTCATTAACCAAATCAAGGGTATGATTAGAAACATATCCCGGACGTCCTGTTAGATATAATCCCAGTAAGAAACTTATTGCAGAATTGGTATCTGACTCGCAAATGCCGTAAATATTTTCTTTACTCAATTCGAAGAATGCCATACAAGGATATGCCGGCATTTTCCCAAGTAACAGCAATGTGCCGCAGTCGGGTGTAAAGATCTTATATTTTTCTTCCCGGTTAGTTAATAATTGTTTTATTGCAAGGTAGATTTTAGCAGAATTTATGATACTTCTTTCAGTAGGGTCTACCTTTTCCGCTTCCCTCATCCATTTTTTCGCAATTTTGGTCGCCTCTTCTTTATTTACTTTATCATAATAGTGAGCTATCATCTCAGGATCTCCTCTTACTAACTCCACACCGAAGATCTCTGCCATAAGTGTGCGATATTCATCAAGATTTACTCTCCAAGGATGTGCTTGATCAGCACCTTCCAAGTCTGTAAAAAATTCAAAATTCTCTCGTCTCATGACTCCCATTTGTTCTATAAACCCTTCCTGATTTTCTGCTATTCGTTTACGTTCGGGTTTGATAAGATCAAGAACTTTATCCCAACTCATATCTCTTGATTCTGGTGCAAGTAGGAGAATTTTCTCCTCCCTCATCTGCAGAATTTTAATTAAAATAGTGATATAATCATCGAAATCCTCATATTTCTGTGAGGAAATGGGATATACCCTATTTGGTTTGTCTTTAATAGCACTATATAACTTAATAAATGTATGGTCTCCTCCATAGATGATATTTGCAAGTATACACGGGATTTGAGTAGAATTAATTATTTCTTTTCCCGCTTTAATCAATCCGGGATCTCCATAATGACCAATCGTAAAAACGAGCATTGCATCAGCATCAGATAGCTTATGTTCAATTCCCAAGACGAGTTTTTTATCATAAGTACTAATAAGCTCATTCGGTCGAAAATTAACATTTGGAAAGGATGAGACAATATGAGTTGTTATTGCAGAGATAAGTTCGTTATTATCATATCCAATATAAGGCCAGCCTCCTTCCCATTGAGGTTTTCCAATAATTATGAGCTCAATTTCTATACTTTTTTCCTTCATAGATATAAATATAGCGTATATTTTATTTAATCATAATTAATTAAGATTTATCAGTAAGTTAATTACTGATGATCGATAATGTATATTAAATGATTTAAAAAAAATTTTATAGTCTTATAATTTTTAAAACATATTAATTAGGAAACGCTTAAAATAAAAGAAAAAAACGTGAGGAAAAATTATCGAAACCAAAATTACTAAGATGTTTGGGATAAAACATCCCATTTTGAGTGCTCCTATGGGTCCTTTTTATACCACGGAGCTAACTATTGCAGTATCTGAAGCTGGTGGGATGGGGGTATTAAGTCATACTAATCTTGGCGGAAAAAGCTCCATCGACGAGATGATGAATAACATGAAAGCCGTCGTAGAGCATACTGACAAGCCATTCGGCTTTAATATAAGAACCTCCAGGATGCAGATGGATGCAAGGACGCTCTGCCGGAAGATTCCTGACTTTATTCGAAAGAACCAGAAGATACGGGACCAATGTCTCTACGCTCTGACGAGTGCAGGCTCTCCAAAAATGCTTCCTCAGAGTCGCTCATATCAGAAATTAAGAGAACAATCAGATATCAAACAATTTCATGTAGCACCTGCTCTTTGGTTAGCGGATAAATGTGTTGCAGCTGATGTAGATGGGCTTGTGATCACTGGAACAGAAGGCGGAGGGCACCAATCCTATGAGGAGATCAGCACCTTAGTCCTTCTCCAACAAGTGGAGCAGAAATATCCTGATGTACCTACTGTTGCGTGTGGAGGGTATGCTACTGGAGCGGGACTTGCCTCAGCCTTAACAATGGGAGCAGATGCAGTCGCGATGGGCTCCAGATTTATTGCATCTAAAGAGAGCGAATTTCATGAAAAATATAAGAATATTGTTCCCCCGGCGACCGCTCGTGATACTGTATTGACCACAGGAGTGTTTGGTCCTATTAGATTATGGAAGAATAAATATGCAGAAAGTCAAAAACTAGTGGGTAGCAAAGAAGAGAAGATGGCTATGGAAGCAGAATTAGATATCCATGATTTAGCGAAACTGAATAAAAAATATGAAATTGCCTATGAGGGAAACATTGATGATGGTGCAGTGCTCTTAGGACAGTCTATAGGACTTGTGGATCAAATCAAATCTGTTTCTGATATCATGGAAGAGATTATGTCTGACGCTGAAAAGTATATGAAAAATGCTGCAACTATGGTAAAATAAAGATTGAACTTTGGGTTTAATTTTTATTTCATTATTTTTTATTACCTTTTATTTTTTATTTTGTATTGTATATACTTATTAAAAATTGATTAATTATGGCAAAAAAGAAAGAAGAAATCTCCGAGGAGGACTTGGATGATATGCTGGACCAAACATTTCAAAACCAAGATGAAGTTTTCCATAAATGC
This sequence comes from Promethearchaeota archaeon, assembly GCA_014729055.1. Taxonomy (GTDB): domain Archaea; phylum Asgardarchaeota; class Lokiarchaeia; order Sigyniarchaeales; family Promethearchaeaceae; genus WJKO01. The sequence goes on from WJKO01000399.1 coordinate 3,061, forward strand.
CAAATGAGAGACGATCCGGCTAAGAAGCAAGCAGAATGGGAAAGAAAATACGGTAAAAAGACAAAATAAGCTCTAAATTAGTGTTCGTAGTATGTGTTTATAAAATCCCACTTAAAGCCCCTCTACACAATAAATATAAATTCTCTAGTCAATTAATTAACGATTCCTTTAGGTTAAAAAATGAATATAATGGGTAGGAATATAATTATAATAGACTTGGGGGTCTATAGTACGAAGGTTGGAATAGCAGACATGAATGAACCACAATTTACTATCCGCTCTCTAATGAACTCCTCAAAAACTTCTGAAGACATTTTATTTGGAGACGAGGCAATTGAGAAAAGTAATGAAACACTCCCATTACTAGATTATAAGTGGGATACTATGGAAATACGATGGAGTAAGATCTTCGATTTTTTTCGTTATATTTTTGAAGAAAAATTAAAGATTTCTGCTTCCGAATTGATGGAGTATACAGTTGTTCTATTAATTGGCCCGATGCAGCCCCGCTCCCATTTTATCAGGTATTATCAAGCATTGTTCTCAAAGTTTAAAGTTAAGGAGGTGCTCATTATTTCAGCGACTAGAATGGCATTATTAGCTTCATGGAAAACAACAGGAGTTGTTGTTGATATTGGCTATAAATCCACTCGTGTAGTCCCTTTTTATGAGGGATTTAGATTTGCCCATGCGTTTAATCATCAAGACTTAGCGGGAAAGGATATTGATGAGTTTGGTGAGGAAATACTCGAAATTCCCATGATTCCGGAAAAAAAATATCATATCCCCACCTCAGAAATGATTGTAAAAGTTATCGAATGGTGTGATGAGGAGGTAAGAGATGAATTATATTCGAATATCATTTTTTCCGGTTGGTGGAGTGCCAATCCAAAAATTACCGATATGATATATAAAAATATGCAAAAGAGATTAGATGATCACGCATTAACAATGGTGAGCCCATCTACTCCATTTTATAACTGGACTGCCGCCGCTCAATTAGCCACAAATCAATTAAAAGATATCGCAGTGCTTGTATATCTTCCCCGGAAAAAATATGAAATTGAAAAAAAATGGGAAAAACTTCTCCTGTTTGCTGGGTTTAAAACTAAAAAATGGGGGCTCATTTCATATCCCTTATAATTTTTACTAGCAAAAACAATTAAACTGCGAATAATTTATTATATACATATTTTATCAGAATTGCGAAAGAAAACCACGTCCTTTAGGGCGGTGATGAATTTCGCCTAAACCCATATATTTAAATACTTACACACCTAGTTATACTTATGCTTCGCACCAATACTTTAGAATTGAAACCAACGAAACAACAACAACGGATTCTAAAGGTCATATTGGTGAGAA
>WJKO01000400.1 GCA_014729055.1 Promethearchaeota archaeon
AATATATACCATTGTACTGTTGCCATTATCCAACCAATTAACCAAACTGGATTTTTTAGAAAGTTCTTAAGGTTTCCTTTTAAATCTGTTTTTTCTATATCTGGTAGTGTCGATGCTGCCTTTTTCTGTAGTGCTTGACCAATATTCAGCATAGAATAGCATAGAATTGCTATCAAGACGCCTATAAATACACTCATTAAATCAACCGAGACTTATCTTTTGAAATATAAATTTATAAATTTCAAATTAGAAAAAAAAAATCGCTACCTAATGAATACCTAATGCATGATTTATTTGAAAAATAATGCTGGTTTACAAGGTAATGCATATTTTTTCTTCTTAATTTTTGAATCTGCTTCTTTTTCCAAGATCACTTTCTTTCCTGCTTCTCTTTCTAATAGATTAATGTTGTCTGTGAAAAACGCAAATTCTTCTTTAGGATCTTGAAACAATAACTGATGTCTGTATGGATTTTTGGAGAATTTATTAATAAAGGACTTAATATCCTTAGCATACTTCCTAAATTTCTCATTTTTCATTATTTCTTTCATATAATTTGCAAACGGAACTTCTTTATCCATTAAATTCCAGAACTTTTCCAAAAGATCGTATTTCCAATTGTCAGATATAATAATATGTACCTCTTCAGTGTCTTCACCTAATAAATCTGCAATATTATCGATATCAGTCAGTAAATTCTCAAAAGCCGTCCACTTCTTCTTTATTTCTTCTGAAATATAAGATTCATCACATTCAGGATATGCTGCCTGTGAAATGAATCCTTTTTTATGCAACGTATTATGCCATAACTCCTCGCAAATAAACGGAATAATCGGCGAGTATATTAATAATAGTGTTTCAAGGCACTTTTCGTAGATATCCTCTCTTGGCGTAATGTCAATTACATAATTTTCGACAATTTCTTGGAATTTTAAAATCTTGTTAATCAATATCCGGAGATTAATTTTATTATAATCATCCTTTACTTCTTTAATGGTATTATTTAAATGATACAAGATATAGTCGTCAATTTTTTCCTCTGTTGTTCTTGTTTTCTCTGGCTTTTTATGAAAGATTTTCCACAAATGAATAATTCGATCATATGTTGATTTTACCGATTTTTCGGTATAATCAAAACTTTTCTTTGGATCCGCCCCCGAAAGTATGTAGAATCTAGCAGTATCTGCACCATATTGTGAATATATTGTATCCGGGCTCACTGTATTGCCTAAGCTTTTCGACATTTTATAACTCTTTAGAATATAAGGTTGTTTACATTCCAGACATATTTCCTTCTCGGGATCGTAGTCCCCTGTCCAGTTTCCGTCTTTATCGTAACTTTTTGGCAGAAATCTTTCACAATTTTCGCAATAAGGATGAAACATATTAATCATTCCTTGTGTAAGTAAACTGCTAAATGGTTCATCTATTTTGTGTAATCCTAAATCCCGTGTTGCTTTAGTGAAAAATCGTGCATATAACAAATGCAGTATTGCGTGTTCAATACCACCAATATATTGATCAACTGGTGCCCAATATTCTATATCTTTTTTTCTATAAGGCAAGTCTCCATCTTCTGGACTTGTAAACTTGAAGAAATACCATGACGAATCTACGAATGTATCCATTGTATCAGTTTCTCTTTTAGCATCTTTGCCACATTTTGGGCATTTCGTCTTCATAAAACTCTCACTGCTCGCTAATGGATTACCTTCTGCTTGAAAATCAACATCTGTGGGATGAATCACTGGTAAATCTTCATAGGGCACTGGCACCGTTCCACAGTCTTCACAATATATGATGGGTATCGGACATCCCCAATAACGTTGTCTGGAAACTAACCAGTCGCGTAAATAGTAATTTACAGTTGGTCCTCCCTTATCAATCTCTTTTAACTTTTCTTGTATCTGTTTGATTGCTGTCCTATTTTCCATACCGTTAAACTCGGCAGAATTTGCCATTTTACCATCATCGACAAAAGCACGTGTCATCTTTTCGGGTTTGAGTATATATCCGTCAAATGGTTGAATAACGACTTTGATTGGAATATCAAATTTTTTAGCAAATTCAAAATCTCGTTGGTCGTGAGCAGGAACTGCCATAACAGCTCCAGATCCATATTCATACACTACAAAATTAGCTGCATATATAGGAACCTCATCACCAGTCATTGGATTTATTGCATACTTACCTAAAAACACACCTTTCTTATCAGCATCTTCTGCCATCCTGTCAAATTTATCTTGTTGTATAACTTCTTCATAGAATTTGTCATAATCTTCTTCATATTTAGTTCCTTTCACCCATTTTTTACACCATGGGTGTTCTGCTGCCATTACCATAAATGTTACCCCATAAACAGTATCACATCTTGTCGTGAAAATCTCCAGAGAATAATCTTCATCCTTTAAGTCGAATTTTATATTAGTTCCTTCACTCCGACCAATCCAATTCTTTTGCATCTTTTTAACGTTATCTGGCCAATCTAAATCATCCAGTGAATCCAATAACTCATCTGCGTATTTAGTGACACTGAAGAACCACTGACTCATTAATTGCGGTACAACTTGAGATTTACAACGCCAGCATAATCCATTAATAACTTGTTCATTTGCTAAGACCGTTTGACAACCTGTACACCAATTTACCATTCCTTTCTTTCGGAAAGCTAAGTCATTTTCTAAGAATTTTAAGAAAAACCATTGATCCCATTTATAATAATCTGGGTTGATGGAGGAGATCTCTCGATCCCAATCATAACTCCATCCAAGTCTCTTTTGTTGCTTTTTAATTCCTGCTATATTCATTTCAGTAATTTCCCGAGGTTTTCCTTTCTTTTTTATGGCAGCAATTTCTGCAGGCAGTCCGAATGAGTCGTAACCAGTTGGATATAATACATTGTACCCTGCCATCCTCTTAAATCGGGCTAAAGAATCCACTATTGTGTAATTTCTTAAATGACCCATATGCAGTTTTCCAGAGGGATATGGATACATCTCTAAAGCATAAAATTTTGTTTTTTTCGGATCTTTTTCTGCTTTAAAGATTTTACTTTTTTCCCATTCTTTCTGCCAATGTTTTTCTATTCTCTGAAAATTATATTCAGCCATAACTTAAACTAATTTCAAGTTATTTTATAATTTTTAGATCCTAAAGTACCAAGAAAGAATAAGAGTTTTGAATCCTTAGAATACTTAAGTAAATCCAGCAATTAGAACAAGTTCTCATAATTATAACCTATAAAGTCACTACTAGAGATGTATAGTAGTCTGTGTTCAAAACAAGGATTAAGGAGTCTGTTTAATGAGCTTTGCTACAATGGGAATCCGATTTTTAAATAAAAGGCGTTTAAGAACGTTATTAACAATTTTAGCAATAATGCTTGGTGTTGGCATATTAACGGGAGTTAATGTCACGGCGGATAGTATTGAATCGGCGGTGAATGCGCAGATATATGCAAAACTCGGAAATAATGACATCATTGTCCGCGGTAACAAATCCGTAGATGGTGGTTGGTTCAATTATAATGATGCATATGATTTGATAGATGATGTTGACGGAGTCGAGTCCATGGTGCCCCGTATAATCAAGTCTCACGCCAGCTATCCCCGATCTAATCATTCTGGAGGTTATAATGTTATAACAGTTGGAATCGATGCGGATAATCCTAAAGAAAGCACTTATGGAAATTGCAATATAACTGAAGCCTTAAATCCTTCTTACGTAAACACGAGCAATATTGAAGCATTATTTCAAGAATATTCTTCGTATTTTATTCCGATCGTGCTTTCTAAAGATTATGCAAACGACCACAACGTTCACCCAGGTGATCCCTTTTACCTTTATGCTGAGAATCCAGGCGCCTTTGGGGACATGACTTCCTCGAATACAAGCACATGGCACAATACTACCGTCATAGGTATTATTGAGGATACAAGCGAAGCCGTTCAGGATTTCATGCCACCGGCTAAAGTCTGGGAATTATATCCTCCTTCTAAAGTCTTATATCTTGATATTGATGATGCATGGAACTATGCTTTCAATCAACATGCTAATCAAGTCAACATGATTTTTTTGCAAGTGAATAACCCTACTCAAGTGGAAACTATAAGATCAAATATTGAAGGTTTAGATGACGAATCTGTTTTTCCCGGCGCAATTTTTACCGAAAATGTTAAAAGTCTGTTTACTGAGGGGATTTTACAAGTCAACTTCTTGATGCGTGGAATATTCAGCATATTTTCAGCTATTTCTTTACTTGTTTGTGCAATAATTATAAAGAACTTGCTTGAGATGGCAAAGGAAGAGCAGCAACATGAAATCGGAATAATGAGAGCTGTTGGAGTCACCAAAAATAAAATTTTAGAGATGTATATCAGTCAAATCTTGTTTATTTCTATTATTGGAAGTTTAATTGGATTAGCATTCGGATATTTCATTTCTAATTTCTTCGTTGGATCCTACGTGGATACAGCAAGTGCTGTAGGAACTGATTTTGAACAATATTCAATAAAACCCGTTATATCCATCATGACTGGTTTTATCGGTATTTCGGCTGGTGTGCTTGTTAGTTTAGTATTTGGTTTTATTCCTGCAAGATCTGCTGCGAACACAGATCCATTAGAAGCATTGCGTTCCAGAACGGAGAAAGCAAAAAAATCATTATTAGTTCGGGCAATTAAGAAAACAGGTAGTTTGTCTTTGTCTGTGGGGATGACTGCAGCTGGTGTCGCAACTATAATCAGCGCTTTTAGCGGTTTATTTCTATTGGATATTATTAACCCAGAAGTTATTGTCCTTTTGTTCGTAGGGGTCATTCTTTTAATTATTGGAATTGTTATGTTGGGTGCATTCTTTTTCCCCGTCGTAGTCCCTCTTATAAGTAAATTATTTTCTCCGATTCTCGGAGAGATGCATGTTATTGTAGGAAGGAATTTAAAGAGATATTCACGGCAAACAAAAAATACATTTGCAATGTTAGCAATAGGGTTGTGTATGATGATTACAGTGGGAACGATAATGAATTCAGCATACGCAGGAGCATATCCTGGGGGAAAGACAATTACTGGCGGAGATTTAAGAATTGGTGATTTTGCACGTGGTTTAATACCAAAAGATCCTCACCAACAAGGTCTAAAGGATCTTGAATCGGTCGCAGAAGCAGTACCGATCCGTTTTTCAATGGGATTTGAAGGTCTGACAAGAGTTGAACGTCTTAAAAACGGTAAGATTTTTGGAGGCACTGCTGATTCGACTTTCGGACCTGTGAGTGAATCATTTCATTTGGGAATTATTGATCCTTCTGAATATGCGGATCTACATTCTGAAGATTCCATTGTGGAATTAAGTGACCGCGGAGCAGAGCTGGGAAACTTAATGGATAAATTAGAAAATCCATACACGATAATATTACAAAAC
>WJKO01000401.1 GCA_014729055.1 Promethearchaeota archaeon
AGATGAAAATTATCTTTTAACAAATGAAAGCGCGACAAGAATATTTAAAGAAATTAAGGATTTGCCGATTTTAGATGTCCATAATCATGCAGATGCGGAAGAGATTGTAAAAAATGACAATTATTCCGACGTTTGGCAAGTTATGGCTGCGACAGATCATTATGTTTGGGAAGTAGAAAGAAAATGCGGTGTTCCTGAGAAATTCATAACGGGTGCTGCTTCTAATAAAGAAAAATGGATGAAATTATGCGAAGTTTTTGAAGATTTAGTGGGCAACCCGTGTTATGAATGGATTCACTTAGATTTTAAGGAACGCTTGGGTATCACTGACCTCATCTGTTCGGAAAATGCCGAATCATTATGGAAAAAAGGGAACGAAGTACTAGCACAAGATAATAAACGCCCACAACAATTACTCAAAGAAATGAATGTTGAATCCTTTTGCACAACTAATAATCCTATTGATATGCTAGAATGGCATAAAAAGCTCGCTGCTGAAGTCGGTAAAGGTTATATGAGACCAACATGGAGACCCGATAAATTCTCAAATATTAGTAAGCCAGAATGGTTAGATTACATTAAAAAACTCTCGAAACGAGTCAATAAAGAAATTAAGGATATAGATGACCTTGTAGCGGCGTTGAGAACTACACATGATTATTTTGCTGAAAATGGATGTATTGCCACCGATCATGGTGTTGAAGTTCCATTTGGCTATAAAATCGACAAGCAAATTGCAAATCAAGTGATGCAAAAACGATTAAAAGGCGATGGACTAGATGAATTAGAAATAGCGGCATATATGTCTTACATGCTTCACGAGTACGGAAAAATGAATGCAGAAAAAGGATGGGTGATGCAGATTCATTTAGGTGCAGTGAGAGATGTTAGAGATTCCTTATTTGAAATGATTGGTCCAGATTCTGGCGGAGATGTATCAGATCATACAATTGAAATATTAGACCCATTGATTGACTTTTTAAATGCATTTGATGAACATAATGGACATGTGGAGGAAAAATACAGAGGTCTAAAGGTCGTTTTATATTGTTTAGAACCACATCATCAAGCCACGCTGGCAACCTTAAGTCGAGCATTTGGAAAAAATGTTACGATGGGTTCAGCATGGTGGTTCAATGATACCCCCATTGGCATGAAAAGACAACTGGAATATATTATGTCTGTTGATGTATTGACCAATTTTGCAGGAATGGTTACCGATTCACGCAAGATTATGTCTTATGGTAGCCGAACAGAAATGTTTAGACGAGTTCTGTCAGATGTTTTAGGTGGGATGGTTGAGAAAGGTCAGATGCCAGAAACACTGGCAATAAAAGCAGCTAAACGCGTTTGCTATGCTGGACCAAAAAGATTCTTCGGATTTTAATCGTTGATAAAAGAGGACATATTATGGTGGTTCTAATTGATTTTCCGGCTTTAATGAATGAATACTGGTTGCATGCCATGTTACTTTTTATTTTTTACTTTATCGTGTGCGGCATCCTTGTGTTGAAATATGCTCTAAAAACACGGAACAATGCAGAGAAGCAAGATCATCCCGAATATTTTAAAAATGAGGTGTTAATCGCACTCTTGTTATTCTTTAATGCTGCAATATATCCATTTTTGTTTAATAATATTGTTCCCGAACCAAATTTAACGAGACAAATTTATTTTTTCGTCGGTCTTGAAGCATTAATCAATCTGATAGTTTGGATTATCTTGATTCCTTTATGGAAATTTGAAAACTTCATATTCTGGAAATATATTGTAAAGAAACCACATCGGACCTATGAATCTTGGAAAGAAAAGATACGCAAAAATTGGAATGACAGTGGACTGAGGGATTTTATTCGTAAATTAATACACTTTGCATATATCTTTCTTGTATTATTTTTCTGGTATCAGTTTGAGGATAATCCTTTAGGAGGAGGTTGGACGTCTGCCAGTAGCGCGGTCTATTACCAAGCAAATGTTCTATACGGTTTTACTATTGTAATGGTGTTATTTGATATCCTCCGCTTGACTCATTGGAAGGTGTTTGGGGCTTTTGCTCGTATATGGGCGGAATCTTGCATTAAACCCTCAGAGCTTGATACGTTTAACAGCGCCAGTCCCATGCTTTTAACTATCTTGCCTTTTATATATTTTGGACATGATATATTCTATTGTGTGATTCTGATAGCATCGGTTAGTGACGCAATGGCAAGCATCATTGGAAAGAATTTCGGGAAGAAAAAGGTCAGAAATAATAAGACAAGAGCAGGCTTTATTGCTGGTGCTGTCTCAACGTATATAATTGTTATCCTAATTGATGTATTATCGCCATTTCCAGGTATTTCTACTTTGGAAGTTCATGTTATGGCTGCAATAACAGCAATAGGATTCTGTTTAGTCGATATGTTTGTTGAAGATCTCACTGATAATTTCGCGAATCCTTTGGTTTGTGGATTAATCCTCGTTTTAACAAATTTTATATTTACATTATAAACAACATAAATTTACAATAAATAACATAATACGAGAAACCTAGCGGAGTTGAAAGTAAAAAAATGTCACAAAAAGGGAGTAATGCCTCCAAAAAACGTTTTAAGGATATAATGACGGGAAACTTTTCAAAAAAGTTTCTGACGCGAGTCTGGATTCCAATTATGCTTGCTATTTTTATTGGTTTTTTAGCCATAGCATGGTTATTGTTCCCTGGCTATGATTGGACTGAAATGGCAATAAGCTTACTGGGTAATCCCCAAGAACATCCCAATGGATGGTATTTTTGGGCAATTGGCATGGCGGTAACTGGATTTTTGATGTTTCCCATTCCATTTTATGTGTATAAAACATTGCAAGTAGATAACGAGAATGTTAAAAAGATAGGATGTTTTCTGCTGTTATTGTCTTCATTTGGTATGATGGGAATGGGAGCTATTCCAAACTTTGATCAAATTAACTGGCTACATGAAATTAACGCGGGATTTGCTATGGGCGGTTTGTACTTAGGATTGTTTATTCTTGAGTTTTCTATAATCAAGGATAAGCGAATTAAGAAAATATGGGTAGTTCTGTTCCTCGGTTGCTTGTGGTTTGGACCCGTAGGATTTTGTATTACGCAATTTCCTGGCTATTTTGCCACAGGAGAATTTAAAGATATTGGTCCATGGTTTTTACACTTCTCTACTTGGGAATGGGCTCTCATGGTCTGCGTATTTGTTGCATTTCTGCTCTCTGCATTCATTATGCCCGAAAAAAATGTTGAAGATGAACTCGAAATCAAGAATAATATGAAGAAAGTTAACAATAAATAAAATTATAAATCTTAAAAAATTCTAAATTTGATGTTTTTTTATTACTTCCAGAACATCATCATAATCTATATCCAAATCTTTGACTTTTTCAATTTTAGGGCACCCATTTTTATTCCAACCACGTTTTAAATAAACCGCATCTTGAAGTTTTGAATATCTATCTTCTCTGTATTGTCTTACTAACTTCAGTTTATCCTGCGTATCCTTACCTGTTGGGTCGATACCAATTTTTTCTGCTAATTCCGTGTCATATCTATCAGCGCGACTTTCATATTCTTCAATTGTGACTGGACCAATCCCGCGATAGGGAAAATTCGAATCGTTTTCTCTCAGTCCTTTCCCCAAACGAATGCAAAAAATTCTTTGGAAGTTATATACACGTTCAGAATCTCTTATTAAATCTGCTGGTTCTGACTTTCGACCTGTAACAGCAGTAAAATAATGGCTGTAAAAATCAACGTGCTTTGGAACCTTCGCTTTATACAACTCGCCAGTTTCGGGATGATGCACTGGTAACGTTTTGTTTTCTAAAGGTTTGACATCGTTCCAAGGTAGTTTACATAACCCATTGAGACCAAACCACGTTCTCCAGAAGGGAAACCAACATAATGCTGCTGCTTTATCCTCAAAGCTCGGTATTGAATGATTTGCCACATCTTCGAAGATTAACCATGCTTCGTCATGTTGCGGACCTTTTAGTGTGAATCCGTAGCCTCCTTGTTGTGTGAGTGATTCCTTAGTAACATATTCAGAAAATTCCAGACCTTTGTGTTCCATCCCGATATCTTGGAGGAACTGAGGATCGCCACCGAATTTATCAGCAAATACTTTCTTCATTTTTCGAATTCCTAATCCAACCGTGGTTCCAAATCCCTCTCCTCTGGCCATCTGATGAACCAACTCTAAAGCGTTTTTTGCGTTACCAAAAGACAAATCTAGTCCACCGGTTATTTCCTTATTTATAATTCCCGCTTCATAACATTCCATTACAAAGGCAATACCCGTCCCAACTGAAATAGTATCTATACCATACGTATCGCAATAGAAATTCGCCTCTAAAACCCACTCTGGATCCCAAACACCCCAATTTGACCCACAACCCGCTATCGTCTCATATTCAGGACCATCAACGATTACTAATTGTCCTTTAAACGGTCCCGTCTTTACTCTATATTTTTTTACATAATGAGAACAAGCCAGAGAACACCCCACCCAACAATAATCCGTACCAGTTCCATCATTTGCTAAGAATTTTCTCCAAACATCTCGATGGAGGGGTAATTTCTCAGTTTCAATCGATTTATGTTTTCCAAATTTAAAATTTTCTACAGGTAACAAGTCATACTCATTCATAATTTCTGGAAGGTGTGCTGATCCTACGGTTCGCATTTCATTTTGTAGCTTATCAGAATGAACGATTTCAATGTTGTGTGCCTTTCCTATCTTTTTTAGAAGTTTTGAATCATAAGGATGAATATTCCGTTTTTTATTAGTTGAATGGCAAACAATAGCAGCTATTTTTTTATCTGCAAAGACTGTACCAATCCCGCCTCTTCCTGCTTGTTTATAGGAACTATATTTTCGTAATTTATTATACCATGAAAAATTCAACATTCCCCAGTTTGTATTTTTCGCTGCAGGTCCCGCGGTGATGACCGATACTCTGGATTTATCGAAATCATCTCTAGCATACTTTTCAGTTAGAAATTGAGTTAATTCATGTGCATATTGAGGTAAATCATCTAGTTGTTCAATCCTAACTACTTTATTCTCACCATCGATGTATATTACAATATCTTCTTTTGCTTTTCCTTGGATTTCTAATGCGTCAAATCCTGAAAACTTTAAGTATGGTCCAAAGTAACCGCCGACATTGCTATCTACAATTATATCCGTTAACGGAGAAATTGTAGTAACAATACACTTACCCGCCCCTGGAATCTTAGATGTACCGGATAAAGGACCATGAGCAATACAGATTTCATTTTCAGGATCATTCCATTTGACTTTCTTATTTTTCGGTAATGAATTCCACATCATCCACAGATCAAATCCCTTCCCTCCAATGAATTTATCTTTCATCTCTTGAGTTACAGGGTTAACCTTGATTGTATTTTCAGAAAGATTTAGATATAAGGTTTGGTTTGCGTATCCTTTATCCATTTGTTTATAGTCGTATTTATGTTCCGCTAAGATCATTACAATCACTCAGTTTTCTTTCCATAATAAATCTGAAAGTTGAATAAATTGAATAAAAATAAATGTAAAAAGAATGTTTTTGTTTTGAATTTTTTTATTTTAATTAGAAGTTATGAATTATAGGAGATGACAAATGAAAGAAATATAACCAACAAATTCTTTTTTCCATAAATTATCTAAAACCAACATCTATAAACGAAAAATGATAATTGAGATGAACATAATGATCAAGATGAATATAAGAATTTTTAGTTTTGAAACGGATCTTGGCATTCTATGTTCCCGAGAAGGTAACTTTATGAGGTTAGCGTGAGGCTCGACTTGATACCAATAGGAAGTTGTTTCCCATATTCCGCTCCGATGATTATTATGTCCATGCTCGATTGTAACTTTGATTTCTTTTGTAAATGCAATTGGATCTCGAATATGATAACGATAATATGTAATTTTACCTGTGTAATTAAAATGTCCTCTCTTTATTATGCCATGATATGGTGCATGGTATTTTGTGAAAGGGCCCCACGCGGTATTGACATAATCTTCCGTACCAGTTCCATATAAAGTGGGTTCTCCGCCGATATCATCGTCTATCCAAATCATATCATCTCCCTCGCCTGGCCAGTTGATCAACCATCGCCAGTGATTATCAATGTTAATATGACATCCAACATATTGCCCTTTTCCTTTTGCATGTAAAATCAGATGGTTTCTCTCATATCCTCGATTCTCTTGGGTGTTTTTTCCACCTTGCCCTTGCCATTCAACAAAGTTATATTTTTCCCCAGTATCGGGATCTCTCTTTATATCTTTTTTATAATGAACCCGGTTAAATTGCGCGTGAAAATATCCTACGTCATTCTCGGGATATTCTGGAAAACTATCATACACCTCATAATCAATATAATAATATATAATTATACCTCCTTTCTTTTTACCGTTCCGTTTCGGATGCCAGCCCGGAGCATTATCGTTTTCAATTTCAATTCGGGCATGTTTTTTAAATGGCATAGGCCACCAGCAATTCATTCCTTTACCGCTTTGAGGAGACATTTGTAAAGGTGCTGAAACAAAGTTTTTAGTCCGCGCATGACCCATTCCAAAAAAGTCGCCTAAAGGACATTCAACGCTTGGTGTTTCCTCATCATCCCACCAGATTCTAATAATCAGTCCACGTAAGAAATGTTTTATATGAACAGCATTTTGAGTACTCCAAATATGTGTAATACAACCGGGACCTTCACAATCAAAAATAACTCTTTTTTCATTTGGTTCAAGATAAATGTTATCTAAATTTCCCCCAGTTCGATCATACGAACTTTTTCTTTCGCGTTTGAATTTACGGAGTTTGTAGATATTATCTAACGATGAGGATTCAAATTTATTTTTCTTTGCCATACTAAGAACTTAACTTTCAACAAAATAAGTTTGATCTTATATATTTAGCAACGAAAATACGTAGAATGACCCAATAGAGTCACAAACGGTGATAGTTTTCCCCTCTTTTGCAATTGAGAACTTTATAGGAACATGATCCAAGACATACTTACATAATTCTTCACTTGTCTCCGCATTCCAGACTCTGACAGTTTTATCATTCGAGCAAGTTACAATCTTGTTTTCGTCGTGAATGAAGCTAAATGCTTTGATCTTACTTGTATGTCCATGCAGATATTTCGGATCTCGTTGTCCAGTTAAATCTTGTATCACCAAAGTTTCTGGTTTGTTCAAATAGGCAATTCGTTCATTATTTTTATCTAAATCAACATAATCATATTGAATTAGATCCTCATTTATCGGTGTATACAAAAGATCTATAATAGACTTTGGTTTTTCGGAGATTATACTGAATTCGGCTATCTTGTTGTTATTAGCAATTAAATAAGTATCTTTAGAAGTGAATGTTAAGAATGTATTTGGAGAAGCCAGGCTGTATTTCTGCTTGTTCTTTTTGATTATAGGTTTAAACTGCAATAGTACCTCTTTTTTTTCTAGATCCCAGATGATTATCTGTGTGCCGTCGCAAGATATAACATGGACTTCATCTGGGGAGATATCATAGTTACGAACTTGCTTTTTATGCTTTTTTAATTCAATAGAATTCTTTATTATAGTGTCTTCATCAAAACCTTCTAACTTCCAAACGAACATGGAATGCATTTCTGGAGCTGATTGCCACATTCCATATTCACTCCCAAGCCCCAATATTGCCATTTTTCTTGATTGAGAGAGGCCGACATCTCTTCGAAAATAAGATGTTGTTGGAATTTTAAAACTTATGATCTCATTTTTCTCTGAATCTATGAAATAAAGGGCAGAATCAGTGTAGAAGTCTTCACTTGCGGTTCCCCCTGGCTGATAATATTTCCCCGCAGTTCCACAGATTGCTAAATATTTGTTGATCATTGAGATAAATATGAGTTCATCATTCTTATGTTCGCTATTAATCGTTTTTTTTGTCCTAGACTCTATATCCCAGAATTCATAAACTATATTCCCATTATCATCCATGACGTTAACTATACCATTACCAGAAGGCGAGACCGCGCATTCTATACTATGCAGCTTTTTACTATCTTCGAGTTCGAGCTTATTTATATTTCCTCTAAATTTCAAATCAAATAACTGGATACTACCATCTGAGAGCCCAGCTATTACTACATTATCTTTATTTAAAAACTTACAACATTCAATAGATACTCTAGCGGCAAAACTTGTTTTAATCTCATAATCCTCGAGCGAGAAAACGCGGATGCTACCATCTTCAAGTCCCAATATGATCATCTCATCTTTATTGCTAAAGTTTCCCGATTTAATACTTGAAGGAAACTTAAACGAATGGAGCTTCTCTCCCGCTTTTAGATCCCAAAGAGAGCTTGATCCTGACTTTGAATAAGTCAGAAGCCATTTAGAGTTATTGGAGATTTTTAATCCTTGTATATTAACTTCATACCAAGGACCGCCATCGCTCGGATGACCATATTCAAACATTTTCCAATTTTCAGTTAATCGGTGTATTATTTTACCCGATTGTAGGTCATATACAATGATCTGGACAATCTTGTCCAAATTTGTTGCACCAACAAAGATTTTTTCGTCATGAGAAATATCTATAAAATCTATTGCTCGCTTGAAACTTGTCAGGTTTCCCAAGAATTTACCATTCTCTGTGTCCCAAAGTTTTGTAGATATGTTTGTAAACGTTAGGATCCTCGTTTCGTCTGGGGATATCAGAATGTTATTAATGGATGAATCAAGCTTTAATTCAAATCTCACCCTTGGTCCACCTTTTTCTAGTTCAATGGCTTTAAGATTATTCCCTTCCCACGCTATCATGATTGATCCTTTATTAATAAATTCAAACTCTATTCTGCGCCAATATTCACTTTCCTCTTTCAATATTTGTACATTATGCAATATATCAAGCGTGCTGGTATTTAAAATTGCTATACTTCCGTTATCATATCCAATATATATGCACTTCTTGTTTGAGGAGACTGAGATTTTGCCAGAATTCTTTAGTGTTATTGTTTTAATATTCTCTCCATTCTTGTAATTGAATAGACTTAGATATGCATCCTCTCCGTGCATAAATTCAGAATAGTATTTTGCAATACATTGATTTTCTCGTGTGAAGAATAATGTAGTATATTCGGGGAAATTGCCTTTTAACACCGTATATTCATCTTCCTCCACATTCCAAAATTCTATTTTTCCATTCTTTTCATCCACTCTGGAGTGTATATAGAAATGTTTTCCTGATGGTGAAAACCCAATTGCATTGACATACTTACATTTTGGTTTTACTTTCTTTATAACACGCGTTGAGGCAATATCCACTAATTTTACACTATCTTCTTCTTGTGTTAATACTCTACTAGTATTTTCAGAGAATGCCCGTCTTGTTGAAAAGACTTTTGAATCAAATAGGGAGATCTGTTTTTTTCCTTTAACCAAATCAAAAATTATGATCTTGTTATTCCGTTTTTCTCTTTGCAGAAAATAAAAATATCGCCCGTCTGGGGTGAAATTTATATGAGTCTCGTCATTGATCTTGATGGTTTTAATACTCTTAATGTCTTTGGTATCCCAAAGCGTTAATTCGCCTTTGTTTGGCTGGTCAATATTGTTTATGATATATTTTATAGTAATTAACCGATTTTCATCAGGCGATATAGATTTGAAATTGTCATTTATGGTCGGAATACGCGTTTCTTTACCCGTTTCCAATTTAAAAAAATCCAAGGATTCCCGACTGGAGTGTAGTATAACTTTATTAATTTTATTGATTATTTCCGGTTTGATTTCTTCGAATTCATAATCGTCTTTATTTCGTGAATCTATGATTTTCTTATAGATTTGCTCTGCATTGCGAGAATTACATAGAATAAATTCGTGTTTTGAGGGGATGAGTAAGAAATTCGAGTCCTCTGTGAATGCTGCATATTTGCTATCAACTGCGCCAGAAATTCCCTCATAATAGTAAATCTTTGTCGGATCTTTGATTGAATTGACCCATAAACGTCCTTTATATGCGATAATATATTTTTGATTTTGTAAACAATGGAATGTCATATTCCATTGTGTTTTCCAAGACGTTTCTTG
>WJKO01000402.1 GCA_014729055.1 Promethearchaeota archaeon
ATCGAATAATTCACTTTGATCTACCAACATATGAAGAAAGATTAGAGATTTTTAAAATCCATACTCGACATATGCCTTTGGAAGACGTTGACCTAGAAAAGCTGACTCGGAAGTGGAGAAACGAGAAATTATCTGGCGCCAGTATCAAGGCTATATGTCAAGAAGCGGCGATGAATGCAATTCGAGAGACAACAGCTGAAGGTCCTAGAAAAGGTATTATGTCTGTAACAATGAATGATTTCGTAACTGGATTCAAACGATATAAACATAAATTACGTGGAAGCGAAAAAACAGCACCTGTTTATTCTTAAAAAAAGATTAAAAAAAAAATATATTATTTAATTTATCAGATTCTCTATTTCATTCGGATTTTCTATTTAACGTGGCGTTTTAAATTTATATGGATATTTTTTCTTCAATAATTTATAGATTAAATAACCAAGTGCGCCAGCTCCCGCCACGGATCCAACAATTATTAGAATCAATGCCCATAATGGTAAACCTGGACCACCAATTATCATAATTGGGCAACCAAATTGTCTTACGTCCAGTCTGATAATTGTATTGTACTCTTGGGCATCTGGCGCGAGATTTAGATAGAGATAGGCTTTTTCTGTAATAAATCCAAACTCCATAGACATATTCTGATTAGCGCCACCAGTTGCATAGTATTCGGCAAATGTGCCACATAAATATTCTCCAAAATCATATGTAGCATCGTAAATATCTAAGGTGTTATAATTAAAGTCTGATGGAAAGAGCAATCCAGAATTTACAACTGTTCCGTTGATTACTTGTAAATTAAGTTGAGTCCAATCATGTATCGTTTTTGGATTTATTTCTATGTATAAATACTCTTTTTCCGTTGCATTAATTGTATATACCGAGTCATATGGCAGATCTGATAGATTTTGATGCTCTGAATATCTTGCTGGTATTGCATCGCCTACATTATATATATCTTTTTGATATAAATCGGGTCTTTCGAACATAGCTGTTGAGAAAGTGAGTGTATCATTGAACTTCAAAGGAATCCCAGCAGAACTTCCATTATAATCATAAATATACATGTCTGAGAGAGCAAAAAGCATTGCCGCGTCAAATGCTTGATGATTCCGATTTATTGTATGACTTAAATCAGTGCCAGACCATACATTATCAAAGTTGTCAAAATACGTATTTGGCCAATTTCCCCATGTAGCTCGATAATAATAAAACTCCTTTTCCTCTTCTAATAAATCGTAGGCGACATACGTAGATAAATCAAATCGGATTTGTATATATTTCTTAAGACTTATAGATTTAACCTCTGGTGTTGCAGCTCCACTATTCGAACATCTACATCTTATAAGATAGAGATCTCTTCCATTTGTGTTAGGTAATTCGTCACCAGTACTTTCACCACCACTATATGGTTCCCAATCATCCATATTCCCTGATCCAGGATCCCATACTATTTTTCCATCTTGAGATAATGAACAAGTGCCGTTATCTGTTCCATCGTTAAATTGATGCGATCCCGCAAAGTTTTCCCAATTTCCACCATTCCAGAATGACCAAACAAACATATCATCAACCGCTGCTATATCAACGTCAACATATATTGAACTAAACTTGTCTTCACAACCGATTATAAATGCGTCACCGTTGGTTCCGCCATCAGTTTTAAATGGAACAGAACTCGTGTTACTGGGTTGAATTCCCTCGGTGTAATCTGTAAAGATATTTCCTGTATCATCCCATAATGATCCAAGCGTTGGATTCAAATCTACATCAAAGATACCTTGGTTATCAGCGGCTTCTAATGACACATTATAGCCGTAATACCAGAAGTTTTCATCTACATTGAATGCATAGCCCCCTCCGTAAGATGTACCTTCAGTTGCAGATTCTGGCATATTTTGCCAACGTGATAAATTTATATTTGTAAATTGACTTAATGGTATATTTTCATCGGGATCTTTATCGAGAGTATTCATAGATGTTAGAGAAGTGACTTTACTTGAATATTCAATATACTCCGTTCCAGCAGAACCTGAATGAGTAAAGGCAAAGAAATAAGTTCCTGGTTCAACTAGAATGTTGTAATAATCCATACTCCCCATACCATCCAATTGCTTAAAGATTTCTGGATGTTCGAGATGACCATTTAATTTTCTAAACACAATATTACCACCATCTTTGTATAAATCAGGGGAATCTGCGCCTTTATCGATAAAACTTAATGCCAATATCGATGGATCCGAAATCTTGATTTTCCGAGCGGTTGTTCCTTGATTTTTAGTAAGAGATACCAGTTCTGATGTATTAGGTGTATGCTCTATTGGTTTAACATCATTAACCCTAAGATAATACCTAACTGGCTGAGCAATTGCAATGTCTACAATATTCCAAGTGAAATATGCAGGGTTTTCAATGACCAAGTATACTTTTTTATCGTTTGTTACCGGAAGAACTTGATTTATACCAGTTGGAACGGGTGCAGTGGAGAAACCACTATCAGCCCCCCAGAACCCATTGATACTAGGTGAGCCGTATTCAACGTCTAAATAATAGTTGTAAAACCTTCCAATATCCTTTATATCAATGGAATAAACATCAAATGTATATTCTGGAGTAGTGTATTCCATACTTCCAGGAATTGGACCTACATCGTATAGATGTCCAAAATCTACCGAAGTTGGTTTGTGATATTCACATCTTAAGGTAACTTGTGGGTCAGCTGTTGGCAGATAAATAAAATAATCTCCACGCTCGAAGTAATCTCAATAGAACTAATTTTAGGATCATAGAGTCTTATTACTCCTTTTTCTTCATTCAATGATTGAGTGGTAGTTACTGTCATCGTTGGATTTCCCGCACTCAACCCAAACGATATGAAGCTTTGCATAACAAAAATATAGACGAGAATAGATAGACAAAGCGTCGTTTTTCTTAACTTTTTCATGATTTAACACTTTCTTTTACATTTATTGTTATCAAATAAGATGTAAATTTCCTATAAAATCATTTGTATGATTTTATCATTTGTATGAATAAAATTTTCGCCAAGGCGTTATACTAACAAGATTGCTATTGAACTAGCAAGGAAATTAAGTGAAATTACTCCAGCACCTTTGAAAAGATCCTTGTTCTGCCCTGGTGGCACAGATGCGGTTGAAATGGCTTTGAAATTATCTATGGGCAATACAAATAGATATAAAATATTATCATTTTGGGATGCATTTCATGGTGCAGGATTTGGAGCAATTTCAGTTGGAGGGGAGGCAATATTTAGGGGACAAATTTCACTTTTGCCTGGTACACTGCATGTGGCACCACCAGATTGCTATCGATGCCCTTATGGATATCCTGATAAAGAATCTTGCAGTTTAGAATGTGCAAAAATGGTAAGATATGTTCTAGATAAGGAAAAGGATGTAGCTGCATTTATCGGAGAAGCAATCCGTTCTATGCCCTATATTCCTCCGACGGGATTCTGGAAAGAGATTCGTTCTGCATGTAATGATTTCGGAGTAAGACTCATCATTGACGCTATCCCCCAATGTCTCGGTAAGACGGGAAAGATGTTTCCAATTGACCATTATGATCTCATACCAGACATCATGGTAATAGGGAAAGGTTTAGGTGGTGGTATTTTTCCAATTGCAGGTATAATTGCTCGGGAAGGTATGAATACTCTGGAACATAGGGCAATCGGACATTATACACATGAGAAAAGTCCAGTCGGATGTGCAGCAGCTTTGGCTACCATAAATTATATTGAGAAATATAATTTAGTCGATAATGCAGAGAAGCAAGGCGCATACGCCTTAAAACTGCTTAATGAATTAAAGGAAAAACATAGTATGATCGGGAATATTAGAGGCATAGGGCTGTTACTGGGAATTGAATTGGTCAAAGATCGTAAAACAAAGAAACGAGCTACAGAAGAAGCGGAAAAAGTATTATATAGATGTATTAATAAGGGGCTCAGTTTCAAATTAACGATGGGTAATATAATCTCCCTCTATCCGCCATTGATAATAACTAGAGAACAGATGGATTGGGCAATAAAAATAATAGATGAATCATTATCTGAAGTTGAGAAAGCTTGTTAATAAAATTTAAGTTGAAAGATTGTTAATAAAACTTAAGGAGATAATAGTGGTGGAATTTCCTTTCAAGTTATGTGGTATTGGTGGAACTTTTGATCATTTACATAAAGGTCACAAATTATTGATAAAAACAGCCTTTAAATTAGGAAAAAAAGTTGTTATCGGTCTAACCACAGAAGAAATGATAAAGCACAAAAAGTTCCAAAATTTTATAGAAAATTATGAAAAGCGAAAGGAGAATTTACTTTCTTATATTGCAGATCTTAATCCTGATAATTTGAATCGTTGTGACATAATACCATTAAATGATCCATTTGGTCCCGCAATAAGCACGCCTGAATTAGAAGTTCATGTAAGTAGTGAGGAAAGTTACAAAATGGCAATGAGAATAAATCAGATTAGGGAAGAAAATGGATTAAACAAAATGATTCTGGTGATAATACCTGCAGTTCTAAATAAAGATGGAGATAAAATTAGTTCTTCAGATATTCGAGCAAGATTAGATCCAAAAGAGTGAATTATAAAAATCGGATTTACAATTTAACTAGATAATTATCGTCAATTACAAAAAATTATCGTCAATTTTAAAAATAAGAATTAAATTTGATAAAAAATGACGTTGAATAAAAAATATTTATATAAAGTCTGGAAGAATGCAGGAATGGGTATGGACGGTGTAAATGCCCTACGCCGAGAAGTGATGCGAACAGAACAGAAGAGTAGGGGGATGTTTCAGACTCCAGAATCTGCTGTTAATTTAGTACCCCTCTTTACAAGATATAGAGACTATGCTGAGCCCACTGCGGATTCTGTGAAACTTTGGATGGTTCTTATTGGTGCCATGTGGGTTTTTTATATAGTGTTTAGAGCTCTGCCCTCCTATGATGCAGATTTAATTTCTGGATCTGCTTTATTGGAATTATTTATAATAGATTCGGCTATTTTATCAATTGAGGGCATAATATTACAAATTAAACTCAAAAGAAATTGTGACCTAGAAAATCCAGGAACAATACCAGATGAAAAAAAGAGTTCTTGTGGTATTCACGTTCAAGGTTTAATAATTCTAATCATAATGATGGCAATTTCGCGTATAATTCTTGAATCTGAAACAGGGATTGGTATTTTTTAGCCACTTGGCGCTTCTGGAATCACAGACGCAATCAATTGAATAACATAAGATAATCC
>WJKO01000403.1 GCA_014729055.1 Promethearchaeota archaeon
GTCATATACTGCAAATTTATAGGGAATTTTTTCCTTAGTTTCGTCGAAGTATAGTAAATTCTGAAGATGAATTGGGCGAAACGGCTGCTCTTTAAACACATAACTCCCGATTTCATTATTGGATATATTTTCGATCTTTCCAGAAAGATTGGGCGTATCGGGTGACAATTTACCATCTAGGAAAGGAAATAATATTTTATCCTTTATAATATCTTCATAACGAAATGCTTGTGAAACTCTGGCGCGAAATATTAGATCTTCTTTAGTTTTTGTTTTAATATGATATATTGAATTAATTTTTCCATCAAAAGGTCCCACAATATCGAGGATCTTATTTAAATCATATTTCTTTGGCACTGGTTTCATAAGTTCTATGAAATTTTCTTGACTCAATGTTTTATTTCCAATTTTATAACTCGCAAGTAACGGAATTTACTCCACCTTCTTGATATATTCTTTCTTGATACAATTATTTATTGTTTGAATCATTTGCTCGTGAATATCATAAGAAACCTCTCGCTGAAATTCAGTTCGAACATTAATTGGAATTTCGGGAATTTTATCTTCATACAAATATCGAAAACAAAATTTCACACCGCGTTGGGCTTTGCCTTTGGACTGCGTTGCATCATAGATCAAGTTTCTAAATGAATTCATTTCATCTTGTGCAGCCATCATTTGATCATCTTTCCCCTCCAATCCCAGCTTGTAAATTATTTTGGGATTTGAAGTCATATTTCCCAAGCTAGGTACAAGTCCGGCTAGTTTACGCTTTCCTACAGGTACTTGTTTTAAAAAGAGACCTATCATACCTTCTTTTCCACAAGAGACAGAGAAACCCTCATTTAGAAATTGTAAATATTCTTTTTTTTGCTCAATAGTTACGGAAGAATCTTTAATCCCATAGAGATTAGTTAATTCCTCATTTTTAACGAGCTTCTTCAATACATTTTCAGAAATTACGTTATCTGCAAAACTTTTAGGATTATTATATAAATATACAGGATATTCTGATTTTTTCAGTATCTTTAAATAGAAATCCAAGAGTTCATCTTCGTTCATGGTTTTTTTTAAAGGTGGAGGAACGACAAAACCATCTATCATCGTCTTTATACTTCTCATAATTGTAGAGTCTGTGCTAATCTTTGCATTACTTGGATTAAGATATATATCCCACAATTTATGCGTTATATGTGGATAGGTATAAAAATCATCCTTGATGAAGCTAACAATCGTTGCTAATATTTTATTCATATCTTCAACTACCGATTGAGCATCTTCACCATACGCACCTATAATCAAGCCAATACTTTTATCCGAATTTTTTGAATAATCTAATATTGCGTCATAGGTTACTAGTATTAATTTTATTCTTTCTATGGTGTATTCATCACCTAGCTCTTTAAGATATGTTCCCTCACCAGTTGAACCCAGAACAAATAACGCGTCAGCCCCATTATTTAATGCATGCATGGCTTGTAACCGACATGCTTGTCCATTAATATGTCCTTTTTTATTAAAATAAGTAAGTGTCGGAACAATATTTCCCGTTATCAACGCTTTTTTTTTCGTCATTTTTTACAAAAGATATAT
Organism: Promethearchaeota archaeon; assembly: GCA_014729055.1. Taxonomy (GTDB): domain Archaea; phylum Asgardarchaeota; class Lokiarchaeia; order Sigyniarchaeales; family Promethearchaeaceae; genus WJKO01. The sequence continues at coordinate 1,594 of WJKO01000403.1, forward strand.
GTTCAAGATTCCCAAAAAGATATATGGAAAAATGATGGATAAATATCCGAAAGAAAAACACGAAGATGATATTTTAAAGAAATTAAAATATGATCTGCGTAAATATCCCGTCCGACTCCATGTTGGAATTGGTAGTGTCATTATAAAGGACGATATGTTGTTATTAATAAAGCGGAAATACGATCCCGATGCGGGATTATGGGCGATTCCGGGAGGTCATTTAAATCTGGGTGAAAAAGCAAAGACATGTGCAGAAAGGGAAACTCTTGAAGAAACGGGGATTAAAGTAAAGGCAACTGATATTGCAGGGGTAATAGATAAAATTGTTTTAGATTATGAGGAACAGATTAAGTACCATTATGTTTTAATAAATTATAATTCAGAAATAATCGATAAACGTTTTGAACAAGGAATCCCGGAATTAAAACCACATGATGATGCGATTGGGATAAACTTCGTTCCGTTTAATCAAATAAAAAATTACGATATAACCGAATCGACAGCTGAACTCTTGAGAATGATGAATATCTTAAAAGAAAAAGAAAAATTAGAATAAGTTTATTTAAGTAGTTTTAAAGATAATCATTCTTCTTAACCCAGATAATAATATTCTTCTTAATGAAAAAACTAAGTATAATTAAGAAATTAGAATTTTGGTTATTAGTTTATTTATAGGTTGAAAAATTCATGACAATGCAAATGCGAGAGGCGAAATCAGGTCAAATCACTCCAGAAATGAAATTTGTTGCGGAACAAGAAAAAGTTACCGCAGAATTCATTAGAAAGGGCGTTGCAAAGGGCCAAATTGTCATTTTGAAGAACAATAAGCGAAACATTAAACCGCTTGGAATTGGCAAGGGGCTATTTATTAAAGTCAATAGTAACATAGGTAGCAGTCAAAAGAATTGTGATGTTGCGAAAGAGATAGAAAAAGCAAAGATTTCTATGAAGTATGGTGCCGATACTATTATGGATTTAAGTTCGGGACCTACGGAAAGTGATATAATATCTATTAGACAAAAAATACTTGACAGTATAGATGTTCCGTTGGGAACGGTTCCTATTTATCAAGCAGCAATGCGCGCTATCGAAAGAGATGGGGGAATTATTAAGATGACGGAGGACGATATGTTTAATGTTGTTGAAGAACAAGCCAGAGAAGGTGTAGACTTTTTTACAATTCATACGGGTGTTACACTGGATTTAGCCAAACATATTGCAAAAAATCCCCGATTTATGGGTATAGTATCTCGAGGTGGCACGCTTATGGCAGTATGGTCTCTACATCATAATAAGGAAAATCCATATTTCAAAAACTATGATTACCTCTTGGAAATGGCGCAAGATTATGATTTTAATCTCTCATTAGGTGATGGTTTCAGACCTGGTTGCATATTTGATTCAACTGATTATCCCCAAATTCAAGAATTGCTTACCATTTCTAAGTTGGTAAAAAGAGCACATAAAAAGAACGTCCAAGTAATATGTGAAGGTCCTGGTCATATACCCGCACATCAAATAGAAGAAAATATTAAAATGCAAAAAAGCGTTACTAATGGCGCGCCGTTTTATGTGTTAGGTCCTCTTGTAACAGATGTTGCCCCTGGCTATGATCATATAGTTGCTGCGATTGGAGGTACGATGGCGGGTTTAGCTGGAGCGGATTATTTATGTTACGTCACCCCCGCTGAACATTTGGGATTACCTAATGTGGAAGAGGTAAAGCAAGGAGTTATAGCGTCAAAGATCGCCGCTCATTCGATTGACATCGTGAATCGGGGAGCAGATGCTTTAGATTGGGATCTTAAAATGGATACTGCACGTAAAGATTTAGATTGGGATACACAAATGAAGATAGGTATTGACCCAGAAAAAGCAAAAAGAATTAGGGCAAGAGATGGTCCAATTGAAAGAAAAGAACCATGTACCATGTGCGGACGACTGTGTGCAATTAAACTCTTAAAAGACTCAATGGCTGAGCAGAAAAAGAAACAGAACAAACAAAAAAAGGAACTAAACTAAATTTAAAAATAATTTCAATTTTTGGATTAATTTATCCGAAGTTCGCGCAAATAATCTAATCATTGGTTCTTTTCCTTTTTCTCCATTATCCCATATAATATCCGGTATTTTATGCAATTGGTCATATGCTTCACGGACAATCCAACCCATAGTGGTATTTTCTTCCGAGTTCAATTGCTTATTTTGTTTTAATCGATCTACATCCATCATAATTAGTCTTGTATCTTTAAGATTCAAGATAGTATTTGGATCATATTTTATATTGATGACAGCGTTTATTTCATTGTCCAATTTCTTAGCGGTTAATAAAAGTCTTCCTGTGTGATTATTTGCACCAAACTTAATAGGACCTGCGGCTCTTGGTAAACCATTTACAACAGTAATACGCCCCTCGATACCTGCAATCTCATCTAAGCTTTTTGCTGTGGGCTTAGAAATTGCGATATTAGTTCTAACTTCCGGAATAAATCTGCTAAAATTAGGGTTTTCCGTAATGAAAGCGACCACTTTTTGTACTTGTTTTAATACTCTGATATCATCTCCTGAATAACCGACGTCAAGTATTTGACCTTGTTTGAGGGGAAAAATATTTTGAAACACATCTTCCATGAAATCCTCTGTTAAAAATATACTCTCCTCAAGATCATATTCTAATCCCAAGAATCCCGTTATTAAAGATGAAAATATACACCCAGTCCCGTGAATATGCGTGCCCTCGAATATTTGAACCCGTTCTCTCGGATAAAAACTAAATCCATAATCTCCATACAAATAATCTAAGACCTTATTTCCTTTTTCTTCAATATGTCCTCCTTTAATTATGATATTTTTAGGACCTAATTCATAAACCGCCGCTCCAACATCTTGAATGGATTGCACATCGGTAATAGTCTTCTTTGAAAACAATTCCGCCTCAAACTTATTTACCGTGATTACATCTACGACGGGAAATAACTTATTCATTATTTGATCTTCGTAATTTTCATCCGCCAACCTTGTACCAGATCCAGACATAATGATGGGATCAACAACGAGTGTAAAATCGTTATTTTCCTTATATTCTTTAACTAAATTAATAACTTCTTTACTTCCCAACATACCAGTTTTAACTGCTTTAATCTCATATGAGTCGAAAATTACATTAAATTGTTTCTTTACTAAATTTATATCGACTGATTGCCACTCAAACACTTTCTCAGCGTTTTGGATTGTTATTGCTGTACAAATTGACATACCGTAAACTCCGACATTCTCAAAAGTCCGAATGTCGGCGGTCAATCCCGCCCCAGAGCTCGGATCATGTCCTGCAACCGTTAACACTATTGGTTTCGTTTCTTTTTTGCTCATAAAATGCACCAATTCTAAATTTAAGGGAAAATATACTCCATCTTGAAGAATCTGGATCTTATTTTCACATTTTTGATGATGATCAAAGTAAAAATATCTCAAATATAAGATAAAATTATGCGAGAACTTGATGATATAATAATATCAAAAGCAATAATCGAAAGGTATAACAGAGACCTTATTGATTATTTAGACGTAGATGTTTCGATCGCTGGAGCAGGTCCTGTTGGATTGGTAGCAGCATACTATCTGGCTAATGCAGGTAAGAAAGTGTCTGTTTTTGAACGCAGAATAAGTATTGGTGGTGGAATGTGGGCAGGAGGTATGACATTCAACCATATCGTAGTACAAGAAGAGGCAAAATCCATTCTTGATGAAATTGGTATTAAAGTAGAGCCTTATAAAGAAGGATATTACACTGCTGATGCAGTTCATGCAACCGCAGGACTGGCTTATCAAGCTACGAAAGAAGGAGCAAAGATTTTCAATGGTATTACCGTAGAAGATGTCTATATTAAAGATGAACGAGTATCTGGTTTTGTGATCAATTGGTCAACGACTGGAATGACGGGATTACTAATTGACCCGTTAACAATAAAGGCCAAGTATTGTGTTGATGCAACAGGTCACGATGCATTTATTGTAAATAAACTCGTGAAAAAAAGTGGTATTAAAATTGACACTGAGACTGGTGGACTTATGGGAGAGAGAGGAATGTGGGCTAGTGTAGCGGAGCCAATGATTGTAGAAAATACGAGAGAGGTCTATGATGGTTTATGGGTTGGATGAATGGCTTGTGCAGCGACATTTGGGGGACCTCGAATGGGACCAATCTTCGGTGGGATGCTCCTCTCTGGAAAAAAGATAGCGGAAAATCTTAAAGTGAAATAAATAATAAACATTCGATGATAATCAATAGATATTTATAGAGTAGAAATGAAAGTCTCCATTTTTTGGACGATTATTTTTAATTTCGATTCCTTCACATCATCGATTTCTGGTTTATTAATTAGACTTCGAATGTTTGAAAGAGAATGTTTGAAAGCCCATTTCGCTTTATCCGGCAAATTTAGTTGTTCAAAACTTTTACCCATATAATAATACGCAAGTGGATAATCTAATTGACTTTTTACCAGTCTTGTGAAATTAGTTACTGCCAATTCATAACGTTGATTTAGGAAATGTACTTTACCTATCAAATATTTGGCCACATGATTATTTGGGTCTTTATTGTCCAATATATCAAAAAGAATATTCAACGCAGCGGCATAGTTACCATCCAAGATTAATTTTTTAGACCTGAAAAGTTTCTCATCAATATCCGACGGTATAATTTCTTTATTCTCTATCTGCTCATATTCTTCGACCGCCTTCTGAATAACTTGCTCTTGTTTTTGTTGTTTTTCTCGTCTATTGTTGATCTTTTCAGCAATTACTTTAAATTTCGTGACAATATCTCTATTATAGGGCGCATTGCAAACTGGACAATTGATAGATTCAAGGATCCAATTCTTTAAACATGGTTCTATATGTAAGAAATGACCATTCGGACAATGGATGTAATTATTAGCTTGATTCATACCATTAATTTCGCCATTTTGATCCTCAGATATATTCATGTGGCAAATCGCACATGAATCTTGATTATTTCTGTTATGTCGAAATAGTCCCCTCATTAATTTTTTTTAAGTTGAGAAAAAATAAATAATTTTTTCAAAAATTTTCTATAGATATTTGAAAAATGA
>WJKO01000404.1 GCA_014729055.1 Promethearchaeota archaeon
ATATAATACAATAAGTTCATCTTCTGTATAGAAAATCGCGTTATAGAAGATTATTGATGCGAAGAGATTGAAGATCAAGATAAAAATGCTTAAAAAAAGGTCAATAATTTTAAAATTATTTTTTTTACGAATTCGTTTTCTTATGTAATTTGACCAAAATACAATAGGATATAAATAAGCCAAAAAGATAAAAACAACGAGCATTGTGCGTGCGATCATCTTAATCTACACCAAGTCAACCTAAATATTGTTATGGTAGTAAAAAATCCGGAAATAAGTAATTTATGCCTACTATATTTGCGAGAATAAAAACTAAAGTTAGTAACAGTGGCGTTGCCAAATTATCGGAGATTCTAATAGGTTTTTCGGTAAACAAATCCGTAAGCATGAAAACAAAGGCACTAATTGCACCATATAATGTGCCGAGAAATAACGCGGAGATAAGAAAACTGGAAACCGTACCTGCAATTGTTCCTAAATATGTCTTTTTCTTATTAAATTTATAATGATGAACGCCCCATCTCATGCCAAATTGGGATGCCATTAAATCCCCAAAGAGTCCAACACCAGCTACACATATAGTGAGTAGAGGAGGCAAGAAAAACGTAGTGATAGTCATAGATAAGAAAAAGTGAAAATTAGATGCTACACCATCAAACTCCTTTAAGCGAAACATAGGGAACAGTAATTTCATAACAGGTAAATATAACATGTTAGAATGTCTAATCAATTCAAACATAGTGAAATAATAACTTGATATAATGAAGATTATCATCAAAAATAAATGTAGAAAACAACCTTCTCCATATAAATTCGGATTTTGCAGTAAATTAATCCAATAAAACTGACCTTCTACATTATAATCCCAGATCTCGCTTGCATATTGCAGTTCATTCCAGTTTGGATCTGTATATATAAAAGGACGAACAATTAAAAATCCAACCCATAAAAGAATGTAAAATATAAAATGCGAGGTTTTACGTTTGGTATCGATTCTAATTTTCGAGGTTGAATTCTTTGATTTATATTCCTCTTGGAGGGTGTCTATAGATTTAAATAGTCGAAATCCTTTGTGGAGTAGAGTGAATATGAAAATTAATATCCATAATATAAGTATAGCACCATAGATTACCCAGAAATATACGGGCATATATGGATCCCCATAGACATCCATTGAGATAAAAATATAAAAAACACATAAAACGATTCCGATAAAAAGAAAGAAACAAATAACTAAATCTGTCAACAAGGACCTGTCTTTCTCTTTATAGGCTATGAGAATCTGTTTTATAATCGCACCAATGGGATAAATGTATGCTATTCCGAGTAATAGGAGAAACAGATTCAATTGTTCCATGACAAATAATATTAAATTCTTTATTAAAAATTTAATCAATATTTATGGTCATTTCTAAATGATCAAACTTGATCAGGCAGGAACCATTACTGCCTAATATTACTATGTTCATCCATATATTTAAATTTATTAATTAAAAATATACAGCATGTTTTGAATAAAAACAAATAGGATAAGAAATATATTATCCTCGATGAGAGTCAGAAATCGTGACACGCTATCTTTCCACAAAAAATATGTCGTAGTTGTTGGTTTCATCCCCATTTTGTTATTTTTGCATATAGGATTACCCTTTCTGTTTATTTTTAACAACATGCAATCCTTTCAATTCGACTGTGGACCACCAGATCCAAGCGGATATATTAGTCCTATTAATTATACACAACTTTCAGCAATGGCATACGAATATGACGATCTTTTCGAGAAATATCATATACCTACAAACCAAGCAATTCCGATAAGATGGGACGAGACGTTCTCCTCCGTTGAAAGATATTATGGAGACGATGGAGATATTATGATATGGACTGGCACAGCTCTTGCTGCACAATGTTTCCGATATCACACGGCAAAGTTAGAAAATAACAGTACAGAAAAGAATAATGCTCTAAGAACAATTAGAAAATTACTAAATGGTATCTCTATGGCTCTTAAAGTACCTAATGGCGGCTTAGGTCGGGAATATCCCGCAGTTTTAGCAAGATACTGGGGCAGTCCCGATTATAAAGATATAACTCCTCGATTATTTGACATGCAAAATCCTCCCGATCCCGCGGAAGAATCATATTATAATGGAAGTGGTATGTATGGAGATTATAGATATTGTAGTCATACATCAAATGATCAACATGCTGGATTTTACCTCGGTTTAGGCATGGCGCTAGAGTTTGTTGCACCGGATGAACTTGACATTAAAGAACTGGTCACATTAATGATTGACCAAATATGTTTCAACATGATTCGAAATAATTTCTTAATTATTGATGGAAATGGCAATCCAAACGGCGCAGACCAGAAAAGAAGCAGAATTATAGGAGAATTACATGCTTTGACTGTTTTAAAATTGGGGGCTAATGCGCATCCCGATAAATATGCAGATGACTACTATTATTATTTATTAAACGAACAATATATTGAAACGCTTAAAAATCCTATGGGTATGGAGACTTTAACATCATATTACAGCCTTAATTTTAATTTCGATGAATGGTTGACCTTGATTCTCTTGGAAAAGGATCCTATTCTAAAGACAAGACTTTTCAATATTTTTGAATCTGGCATATATAATACAGTGAGATATCATCGGAATGTATGGTTTAATACAATTTATTTAGCTTGCAGAGGGGAGGTAATCCCAGAAATTAAGGCAGATATAGAAGATCAATTGATAAGATTTAATATAAGCCATTTTCCAGACAGAGGATGGGCGATACCAGATTTACCGATGGGCGATGGCATCGGTGAATATCAATTTATAGAGGGTCCTAAGGTATACAATGATTGGTTTACAACATCCCCCTATGGTGGATTATATGCCCTCCTTTTCGGGAGTGTTGGATTAAAAGATTCTAAACTCTACACGAATAAACCTGTATCCGTGGAATATAGAAAAATGGAGAATTTTTTATGGCAGAGAAATCCATTTCGCTACAATTATCCATCTGGTGAGAATAAACGCTTTGAAGAGACAGGGTTGTCTTTTATGGCTCCTTATTGGTTATGCAGAGCTATGGGAGTAATACCTGCCGAATCAGATTAGAATAATAAATTTGACAAAATGTGAAAAATATGAAAGACATTATAAAATCCGTTAAAATTTATGCCATTATCGGAAGTATCTTAATATTGTTCGGGTGGATTTGGCTACTCATGGAAATAGCCATTCCCAACTTTGGATTTAATGCTGAAACTACGAACGGTACATACTTTGTAAACTTGTCTATTCTACTAGGATATGCTTTTATTATTATAGGATTATTTTTGTTGGGAAAAATCGAAGAAAAACCAACTGAATATAAAACAAATGAAAAATATCTCAAAAGCAATAGAGAAAGACAACACAATGGGGAAAAAAGAGATAATATCGTTAAATTTCGGAGCTTTGGAAAATCGAGACTTTTCGTTAGCTTATTGTTTTTATTGTTTGGCATTATCTCCTTAATTGAGTTCGGGGCGCAGTTTGGTCGACTAGCTTATAAGGGGGAGTGGTTTGCTTTAAGCGGTCCGTCTGTCTTCTATATCATGGGTGCCATACCATCATTGCTGGGTATCTTTTTGTTATTGTATTTTATCTTATCGATAGTCATCTTGGAATTTGAAGATACTGAAGAATGTCTAATTGTATCAGAAACGCGTATGGGTGTTATTACGGTGAATGAGATTCCAAAATTAGACATTGAAAGAATTAAATATAATAATTCATACCTAGGTCCAAAATTGCTCTGGTTTCCCGTTTTAACTTTATTTTTCGTTTACATTATAACCGAAGGAATCAGTCTGCTTACAAATCCTAATGTTTTTGGTTACAGTATTGAAGTTGGAATCATGTACATCCTATCAGGCGTAGTTGTTTTCTGCGGGTTATGTATTCTTATTCATTATCGGCATCAATTTCTTGAAATAACAACTACTGATTATGTATATGAACTTCAGTTTTTCTTACCAAAGAAAGAAGAGTTCTTGTTAAAGATTCAAGAAATTCTGCATATAGCTAGGATTAATGATAGAACACAAGGCAGGATGCAAGATAGTATACAAGACAGAATACAGGATAGAACACAAGATGGTATGCAAGACAGAATAAAGCACAGAACGGAATTAAACGAGAATAATGATAATCAAGAGCTATCAAAAAAGGTTAAATTTTCGATAAAAGAGAATCTAGAATTATCCTTTGGTTTTATATTTGTTATAATAGCCATTGCAAGCAGGATATTTAGAATGGGTGCTGGAAATTATCTCCGATGGATTTTGTTTATGTATGGATTGATTCTATTCTTCCGTGGATTGTCAATAGAGAAATTATCGGATAATACGCAAGTATTTTGGATGGAGAAAGAAGACTCAAAATTAAAAGAATGCTTGATAATACAACAGTATTCGCAAAAACATAAAGATTGGTTCAATAATGACTTTTTCAAAGGCGTAACTATGATAAAACATAGTTTTCGTTTTAAGATCCTTGACTTTTTCGACTTTTGTTTTATCGCACTTGGATTATTCTTTGCCATTTGGCAAATAAAGACTCTGAGTATTTCGCTGCTTAATACAGACCAGATCATGATTTTTATTATAGGAGCCACCACTAATATCTTCGTAATCGGAATATTTTATACCATTCTCTTCATTCCGTTCTACGAATACCTTATTAAGACGGAAAAGTCAAAATATAGAATTCAAACGGGCCAAGGATCCAAGAAGACTATTCAATTTATGGAAACTATCCGAGAAAATAGACACCAACTGACCTTAAGATTGATTTTGGTTCTTGTAACGATAGTCTTGGGGCTTCTATTGGGAATTAGTTGATAACTAATTATTTACAGACAACATCTTCTTGATATCGAAATCCTTAATAGGTCCTTTATATCGCTTTTTATTCGCGTTTTCCCATTCTACTTTTTCTAATGTTATCTTGATTGCATTTTTCGGACAAAAATTATAGCAACGAACGCAAAAATAGCAATTATCCTTAATCTGATAATTCCCAGATTCTATGCTAATATTATCCATAGGACAGATTTCATAGCATAAATTACATTGATTACATGATTCATTATCTATCTCTAATAATTTTTTATATACGGGAAACTTCAGACTAAACATTCCTCGGATTACATCAAATCCACCCTCAATCCAAGGTTCGTTATTGCCTATCTTTTCCACAAATTTATCGATATATTTTTCCTCATTTTCAACAATTTTTTGAATCTTTGGACCTGTTGGAGACTTGACAATAGGCGGTAAATGTAGATTACACGGCATTATAAAATGTGCAGCCCAATCAAGTCGATAGTCTTTTCGCTCTCTATCTCCATTTTCAAGATAGTCTTTTGCGAGAATCCCCGCATTACCACCAATGTACATTTGG
>WJKO01000405.1 GCA_014729055.1 Promethearchaeota archaeon
TCATGCATCATGGAGTACCTGGATGAAATTAAGTCTATTGAAATGAAAATTCATAATAAAACTGTAAGAAAAAATACTAAAATCCCTAACAATATTCAAAATTTGGTTAAATTTCTTATAAAAAACCCTGAAATTTAGGTTATATAAAAATCTCTCATTTCTGAATAGAAAAAGTTTGTGACCAATCTGTTTGTTCATGTTCGCTATAATTTTTTACGGTAATTGAGTAGGATTTCCTCTAAGAAACGCTTCCAGAACAAGACTAGTATCTTCTTCTGACAAAAATATATCAATTGGTAAAATTAAGGCATCTGGGTCTACTCCAGGATTTTGCCAGTCACAACCTGAATTTCCTGAACAATAATCAACATATGCAGCAATATTAAGATTGGCTTGATTTTGTTGCATTTGTTGTTCAAAGACACCTATTTTGCTCCCGGCTGTAATAGTAGAACCTGCTATGCTACGATTGATTATTTGGTTATATATATCTGGAATATCTTTTTGGGAATAGGTTACATGACCATATCTCCAAACTAATGGAGCTTTATCAATAGTATCTTCCTGTTCAACAAGGACATTAATCCCAGGATCAAATGTCGCATTTCCTGCTTTCAGTCCATATTTTTGTGAATTCCAATAATCAAAAGAAAATACCTTTGTATCTTTTGGTAAAGTTAAGGGTATTCTGGGATTTCCATTCATATCAACCTTAGCAAAAGCTAAATCAATTGCATTTGCACTTCCCTTTCCAGGAGACATCTCGTGTCCACTATGAACCACACCATTTCCATCTATATACCAACCTCCATAAGGTATGTCTGTTAATGAGGAGCAATATTTACCTCCTGTACAATAATTATCTAATTCAGATACAATAACATCAGCATCTGTAAGAATACTTTCTCCTGTTGTTGCGTCTAGAGGTATTTGAATTACACCTATCTCTGCCCAGTTTGGAACATTACCTAATTCCTGTTCAATTGTATTTTCATCAGAACCAAGAATTTCTAGACCAATAGTTAATGTTTCTGAATCTAGTTGACTTTCATCATAATCTATTAAAATCCCTCCATATTTTTGAATTTGTTCTGCTGCTTCTTCACCAGAAATTGTATGAGGTGTTCCATTTAATATATAAGTTAAGGTGGTTTCTGCTAATCCTGAGATGTCAAAATTGGTTTTGTTTAATAATGCCCATGTGGCTTTTTCAGGGTCATTAGAATCAGTATAAACAACATTTTCAGGAGAAAATAATCTTGTAGAACTAAGAGGATCAGTATTCCATAAATTAACTTCATCAGCATTTGACAATCCGTCACCATCAGCATCCTGATTAGGGAACACGTTTGCAAGGGTTTGGTTTATGGATAATCCTGAAGCACCTGTATATACATTATCTCCGACTTTAAATATCTTAACTCCCGTGTTTCTGCCGTTAAATTGTAATTCAGTATATATTGCATCTTCCTGTAGTTCAGATACCTTATAATTTGAATCATCTATTGCAAATTGAAGAGTAGGATCAGATTCGAATAATATTTGATTGGGTATATTACATCTTTCAGATTGTCCCTCACTGTTTTCTTCTTCAGATTGTCCGTCTGTAGTACACTCATCAGGCTGTTCCCCTATGTATTCAGCAAAAAATATATCTTCTTTTTGGGGTTCTGTATGTGATAATAAGTCACTAATAGGGTCTATTTTGCTTGGCTCATATATGGATTCCAAAAAAAGTCTTGAATAATCAACAGTACAATTACCCAGATTAATTCCCTCTCCGGATCTGTTGCAAGTTAATCTTGAAAAATTATCAAAATCCTTTACTAATTCAGAAAAGGATCCGGAATATTCAGGCATCGCTGTCGGTTCCGCTGTCGCGGTTGGAGGTGTTGTTTCTGTCGGAACTTGAGTCGGAGCCGAAGTTGGTGCTGGAGAAGGCTCCACAGTAGGTAGTGGTACACGAGATATGATGACTTTAGGAAGAACATCAAGAATCTTATCATTAGTATCTATTTCTACTGGACGATATGCCTCTGGCTTATCGTTAACCTGAATAACATTATTAATTTCATCACGATGTACAATACTTCCCTTATCCTTCGGATCCACATAACAGAACTTATCTGGATCATCAAAATCAACATCTACATTAAATGACCCGAATTCATCTGTTATTTTCACTCCAGCAGTATTAACACAATCAAAAATTCTATAATCTGAGTCAGAAGTTTCAGGAGATTGGTCTTGTGTCTGAGTAGGCACAACAGTTGTTCTTTGTTCCGGAGTTGGAGTTTCATTTCCTACTTTTCCGACTGCATCTGCACAAGCACTATTTAATAATAAAAGTGTTCCTGCTGTTAATCCTAATCCTAACAACGTAACATTTGTTCCTAACTTACTTTTGCCTTTCTCTTCACTAAGGTCAAATCTATTTAATCTGTTAAAACCTCTATTAGCAGCTAAATAACCTGCTCCTCCTGCAGCAATTAGAGGAGCTGTATTGTCAACAAAATCATCAAGATTGTAATCCTGCTTCCCGATCTGATCTATTCCCTTAACTCCGAACAGGAACCCGGTTGCTCCTTTGACAGCAGCTGAGGCAAGTTTGAAAGTTGAATATCTTGCCTGGTTTTCAGGATTATCTCCGGCGAGTGTTTCCAGTGCAGAGGAAGCAGCTGACATCCCCAGCATAGGTAATCCGCCGAGACCTCCGTAAAGAGCAACATTTGAACCGAATTTTTCAAAAACATGGCCAGCGGATCTGGTAATCTTTGCAAGAGTCCTATGATTATTTTTTTCAAGTTGTTCTGCTTTTGTTTCAAA
>WJKO01000406.1 GCA_014729055.1 Promethearchaeota archaeon
CCTCAGATACCGAAACCATTTTTACTTCTTTTTCTTTTCTCTTCGCTTCTAATTCTTTAAGTTCTAATCTTAGATATGAGATAATATGTCGCCAAGTCACACAAACCTCGATTGTCTTATTTGAGCGACTAAAATCTTCCATATATTTAAGAGACGTAAATCCCATAACTTTATAATCATATTTACTAAAGGGGATTATATCGTTTGGGGAGAGCGTAATAGCATAACCACTTGGGTTTTCGTTAGCAATTAACTCAAATGTTCTTCTTCTATAGTTTGCCAACGATTGATTTTGTTTCAAAAAATAGATTTCCAAATCCTTCATCGGAAAACCCATTTTTTTCATTATGTTCCTCGTTTCTTTTTCTAAATTTTCTTTTCGCGCAGAGATAATAAAAATTTTGAAGTTTTCATTCAGTTCATTAACAAATTTAACTGAATCTTGCCATGGATTATCTTTTTCCAGCATATCGTTCCGATTATATACTGTATAATATTTATTTCTCCGAGAACTTGCTGTGAAACTGGTTTTATATGTGTTAAAGGAGGCTACACGCATCATATTGTTTTTATCTTGCAAATATTTACGAATGGATTTTTTATCCCAACCGAGTTCTAAATATGTCGCCATCTTTCTCTTGTAGTTGTCTATTACAAGATTATCCAATGCACATAACACAAGCACGGGTTTGCTATTTTCAACGGGCGCCATCTCATTCATTCCATTTTTTTAAGTGGTTTGTCGTAAATATCTATTCTATATACAAACTTTGATGATGTATATTTTTATTTTTTGTTTTATTGTTTCTATGTTATGGCTAAAGGAAGTTCCATCAGTTCAAAAAAAATGATAAAAAAACGTGCAACCGAATTCTGGAATTCTGAGTCAATTTGGGCAAATCTCGAGAATATAGAGCAAGATAACATTAAAATAAGGAAATTTATTGAACATGAATATGATATTATTCCTGAAAAAGAAAGAATCGGAAAAGGTAGCGTTTATATAGCTTATGCGGTTGCAGCTGCGGGATCCAGTATATTAACTAAGAGAGGGGGGGATTATTATGCTCACATTGTCAAATTATTTGAATACGGGAATGAACTAAATAGGAAAAAAGACAATATATCCAAACAAATCCATTGTATCAATTTAGCAATTGCATTCATGGGAGAATATGCAAGTCTTTCAAAATCGAATGCAATAAAATCGCTCAAAAAAGCAAAGTCATGGGCGAACCATGACGATTGGAAGGTTCGTGAAATGTCAGGGCGGATCTTACGAAAGTGTCTTAAAAAATTTCCTAAAATTACGCTGTATGCGATGAAGAAATGGATTCAGTCCGACAATGAGAATATTAGAAGAATTGTCACTGAAAGTGCCAGACCACTCGCTAATATTAAATGGCTTAGAGATCCAAAGAAAAATGATGAAGTTATTGAAATATTAGATTGTTTAAAATCAGATTCTTCTTCTTATGTACGAAAATCCGTTGGAAATAATCTTAAAGACCTTTCCAAATATATGCCTAAAAAAATTATTAAACTCGTTAAAAGATGGATAGATAATGCTGGGATCGAGGTCGTGGATGATCTCTCTTCTAAAAATAAAAGTGAGCTTGGAATAGATAATTATTATCTGGTTTGGACGATTAAACATGCACTTCGATGGCTTCGGAAGAACAATCCCGAGTTTAAAACTCAACTACAAGATATTTTAGGAGAAAACTATGTGCTTTATTTCGATGAAAAACGTAATAAATTAGCCATTCCTAAATAAACTATGCCGCAATCGTCATATTCTTTCAGTGACCTTTATGAGTTAGATTCTTCCAACATAAATATGTCTGTTAAAGTAGCAATGAATGCTTTTCAAGATGATCCATTATTCTCACAATTATTTCCGGATGATGAGATACGAAAGAAGAAAAATCCATGTTTATTTGAGTTTGCTGTAAAGTTTGGTTTAAGATATGGGCAAGTATATTCTCCATCGGAAGATATCGAAGGATTTTGTGTTTGGGAAATGCCCGAATCTGCACAATGGACGATAAGTAGAATGTGGCGTGTTGGCGCCTTTAAAGTGGCTAGGATTCTTGGATTAAAATTTATTGTACAATATATTTCTGGATTGAATATAGTCGAGAAGTATCATAAGAAACTTGCTCCTAAAAATCATATCTACCTTTCACTTATTGCTGTATCGCCTGAACAACAAGGAAAAGGAGTCGCATCGCAATTACTCAGACCTATGTTGAAACGATGTGACCAGAAACAACTCTCATCTTATCTAGAAACAACAAAAGAAGAAAATATATCCTTATATCAGCATTTTGGATATCAACTCGTTAAAGAGATTGTTTTTCCGAACACCACTGCAAAAGTCTGGATGATGCTTAGAAATCCTAAATAATGAATAAAATCAGTTTAGTTCTGGCTTTTTCTTAACTCTGTATTTTCAGATCTTAGTTTTTTGATTATTTCATCTTGTTTAGATATCTTCTTATCTTGTTCGGTGATCTTCCTTTCTTGTTCGGTGATCTTCTTATCTTTTTTTTCAGATGTAGTTAAGAATATCTCATCGGTGTTAGGTTTTAAAAGGATTAATCGGAATAATTCATTGTTGTCTTGGTGAAGTTTGGATCTCTTTTTCAATCCTAATCTAAACGGAACAATATGACTCACATCAATAATAGCCTCGGAGTTAACATTTCCATCTTGATCCAGAGTTATCTTTCTTAGATCATGAATTTTATATTCTCCATCATCTTCCAATTCATAGACTCTTAAGAACGGTGGCTTATAAATTTCTATCGATACATGATAAGAAGGAAAAACTACATACAAAGGAATCTGTAATAGTCGAACATATTCTACTTTTTCCGCGAAATCTGATCTCCAAGTGCTTTTAGATAAAATATTAGTGCACATTGTTGGAATTGTGTTATTAAACTTTTCTGCATAATACGATGACAGGGTATAAGGTATTTGAAGGTTACGAAAATACGAAATATCAAATTGAATGTCTATCTTAATATTATGATACTTGAAATAATGATGGAGATCCCACATCGTGCGATCTTCTGGGAAGTTATTGCTCAATACGTCATGTAGATAGGATACCTCTGCCGAGTGGGGTTCACTCTCTCTTCTTCCCAGTCTAGGTATAGAAGGATCAAAAAGATCAGGTTCAGCATCACGATGACGAGTACTGATAAATTGTTTCTTTTCCATTTCTTTTTTTTGTGATGCTTTAGATTTATCTTGCATTTTTCTCTTCTATAATATAAAGGTAATTCAAATATAAAAATTGATAATATTCGATTGGATCTTCAGAACTGCTTATCTTTAGCATTCGTATTACTTAACACGAATTCTACAATCACTTTAGTTGTTAAAGCAAGCGTTTCGGTATTCACATTCTCTATTGTATCGTATTTCGTATTCGATACCATGCCCATTGAAAATAATTGTATCGCCTTAAACCCGTACTCCCCGAATACAGCATGATCGGAACTCGCATACGGCGACCATAAACTCTTTAAATCAATTCCAAATTGCTCTTTTGCTAATTTCTTAAATTCTTTTTTCAAAACCCGTCCACATCGAACAACACGGGGCATTCCATAACTTGAAAACAGACCTAATGTAGGCTTGCCACCAGTTCCATCCAGTGCAACCATTTTTACGCGGCTCTTATTATCAAGATTCATTAATTCTTTTTCATGGGTGTGGAGGTATTCAATTGTCCCCATTAAACCTTCTTCTTCGCAATCCGCAAATATTAATCTAATATCCGCTTTTAATTCTCCTTCTCCTTGATTTAATTTTAATGCTTTAATTAAGCCGTATAATGTAGAGCATCCAGATGCATTATCGAACGCTCCTGGCGATTGATTGGTAAGTTTATTGAAAAAACCCATAATAAGAGCAAATACAGAAAAGCCCGAACTTATGATTAAAAGAATTGTCCCTATTATTAACAACCAGTTACCTGCCCCTATTTTCATTGTAACAGGAAGAAGAATAAAGCATAATAAACTTGAGATTGGAACTGTTCCAATACGAGCATATAGCATGTTTTGCACAGCAGGTCTAAATTTAACCGAGATTGAATCATAATGTGCTATGATGATGATTATAGGAATATTTTTAGCTTTGGCTTCATCAGTGGTACCATCAATACCCATTCTGACAACGATATTTGTTCCTTGATTAAATTTTTCTTTAAATTTCTTTCGCTCTCGTCGTTTAAGGTATTTATTATTAATTCGATGTAATTCCATAGCTGTTGGCTTGACACAATCACTATAAATAATAATAAATAACACCAACAACAATGTAGCACTGATTATCATAACCCAAGCTGGCTCCAAAAACCAGACATACCACCAGAATCCATATACTATATCGGGATCATGGATAAAAATCATAATCGCTCCTATAAAAAGTCGCAAACTTAAAATTAGCATCGGTAAAGATCGCGTCAATTTTCGCCGTTTCCTTAAATCTTTCCAAAAAAACTCCTCTTCTTGGTAGTCAACATCGATGTCTTCTAACTTTTTCTCAATAAAATCTATTGCTTTTTGATGTCCCTCTGTTCCGTCATTTCTGCGTGGGAAACTTAAATCGACATTGAAATTATACAATTCTTCCCCATCTACGTTATATCTATTCATTTCCGCTTCTTTCATTTTTTTATTTCACAATCCTTCTCCACTTATGCTTTAGCATCCATCCTATATCTTATAAGGTTCTCTATGGTAGTTCAGATCGTATCTCAGATCCTTGACTAATAAGATGCCTGCGTATGTGCCTAATGGAAAGAAGACTAGTTGAGTTATTCCAAATATATACGCAAAGATTCTTATTGTTTTTCGATTCTTATATTTCGGATAAAGAACACCAAAAATAACTTGCCCGATAAAAAATCCGATTATTAGCACTAAAACCGTCCTCATTTTGTAGATAACTTCCATCGTCAGATATGGATAAGTCATATCAAGCATCATGGTTGATAAGAATATGGTTAGCAGATAAATAATGGATAAAAATACACAATGGATTAATCCTGCACACATCGTTGTTTTACCTATATGCTCTTTTACCTTCTTTAGCTTCTCGTTTTTACTCTTGAAAGAGCTGGTCGTTTCCAATAATGACTTAAGGTTTTCTTCGGTTTTTGAATCCATAATTTGCGTTATCTCCATAAATGCAAAAACAGTGCCTATTGGAACAAATAATATTTGAAATATTGCAAATAGTATTACGGCGGAGCGAGAAAAACGATGATCGTGTTTTAACCGGAATATTATGGCGACAATTATTTGAACTAATGATATAGATACGATAAAGATGCCCAGACTTTTCCAAAAGGCGCTATTATTTAATGTAAATTCCATGAAAGGTGGAAAATATAGCACATCATAAAAGATCAGAACTGGCAAGATTCCCAATAAGTAAAAAATGGCACCGACTAATATCTGTAAGATCGCTGAAAGAATCATTGATTTAGCTGTTGAATCCGCGTATTCTCTCTTGATTGTTTCAAAGTTTATGTCTCTCTCTATATTATTGAATGAAGATCCTTGTTGCTCCCCTTCCGTGCCTTGTTTCTGTTTGCTTTGTATAGGTTCTTCCGTCATTTAATACGCCTCCATTTCCCACGTAGGATAAGGATTAATAATATTTGCTAAAAGATGTGCTTCTTCCAAATTCCCTTTAAAACAAATAAATTCATATCTCGAATTATATTCCAGTTCGGTTTCATAAAAATCGACATAATTTTGTTCCCACTTTACAGAAATATGCCTCATTGTGTTATTTGTTATTATTGCATAATTATTATCCTCGTTGTAAAGAAATCCATTGCTTATAGGTAAAGGGACGATATAATCTTCATTACCTTCTACCATCGGATGTGTATAATCTGAACGAGTTAACAACTGAGTGGTATTTTCCGCCAAGCTAGGTGAATAATATACTTTTTCCCAATTATCCATAAATATAATATGCTGTTCGGTGGTTTGTCCGTTACATGCAGCATTGTTGTTGACCACGCCGATTGAATCTTGTGTATTATTTATATATTTTCCACGTCGAGACAGAAATTCCAAAGATATTGATTCTAAATCGAATTCATATTTTATCCCACCAATATATGTTGCAAGTGTGACATTCGTATAGGAACTATTATGTGGACAGAGAGATTCTGCGCTGTAATCTATGTTTAAATCGAAACCATATTTCTCTTTCAAGTCTGTTACTTGCAATGAAGAATCTATTACGGTATAATTTGTTAGATCCACGGTTTGATTGATTACAATCTTATCATAGCAATCAACTTGGATAGGCATTTGCCATCCTGCTATCTTACTCCTAATATCATCAATGACCAGATTAGCGTAATCTTGGGCGTCTCTTGTGTTGTTGATTGCGTAAATAAACTCGTTTCGATTCGGATTAACACCGCTCGTATCCGTGACTTGCGCTTTCCAAAGATGAATGCTTGCGTTAAGGATTCGTTCTTTATTATTTTCATAGGTTGGTGTATCGATTAGATTAAGGCTATATGCGTTTTCATTTACGATTTCTGCTGTTTGGATAAGATTCCGTGTATAATAGTTTCGGGCATGGACCAGTCCATCATCTGACTCTGAATTACCCCAAGCCATCCATCTGCTTGTTGACTGGTGTCTATTTGGTGTCCAGTGATTTTCAGGTAGAAATTTATTCATTGGCTTTATTTTACCCTTTTCCACACAAAAATCGACCCAGTCAGACATATTTTTCCAAATATTCCCCCGACGTTCTAATTCTATATGTCTTAATTCAATTTGGTGCATTTTATCTGGGTTAAAATTGAATTCATATGGTCCTTCGATATCGCCTGTATTAATTCTTTCAGAATCAGATAACGCAAGCTGATGATGTAATACTCCCGCTTCTATGCAAGGCAGCCAATTCAAAGGAATTACATAGCAACCATCTATTCCTCCATAACCATAAGATAATAAAGGGCTATCGGCAAAATAATTATAATAAGACATTTGATCTCGCGAAACTGCAATGGTGTCAAATCCAAGATGCTTTACCAATGGGAACGCTGGGAGAAACTGACCCTCTTGTAACACAATAACATTACTTATTGTGAGATTATAGACGTCTTCCATAAGATATTTATTATATTCTACCGATCCAGCAAAATCTTTATAATTATACGCGACCGCTAGGCCATGAGAGTATTGTGGACAAATAAGTTCTAATTGCCCTCGTTGATTTTGCTGTTGGATCATCTCGAAGATATCAGGATAGTCTTTATATGCCATATCAATTAACAAGCCTTGACATTCCAGAGTCCAAATCCAATTAGGATGGTCATCATACATTTTTAAAATATGTTCAAGGGATTGGCGGTAAATTGCATAATAGGATTCTTCTGTTCCCGCCCGAAATTGAACATTGGCATGATAATAGGAAGTGCTGACCATTGGTGTAGTGAATGTATATACCAATATACCCATAAATCCCGCGGATACGATAATTGCCGTTATACCAAACGCAATATATCTGTTTCGTGCGAGTAGAAAACGCATTTCTTCGCTTTTTTTTTGGTTGTGAAACCAGAATTTCATGTATGTCATCAACCTCTTAAGGAAATTATTTAATTATGAATGCTTCTCTTGATTAAGCCGTTTGATATTTATTATCGTTGACAAGATAAAATGCAGAAATATTGCCAACATAGACAGTCCAAACACTATCAAAGCCCATTTGCTGAATATTGCCTCAAATGATTGTGGTAAGAAGAAATTGATCCAAGGAAACAAAAATAAAAACACGATTATTGGACCGATAAACCGCCATTTTAAATTGGTACGCAACAATTCAATTTTCCACTGAAATGAGGTCTTGTATGGCTCAAATTCTCTGGGATCTTCGGCATATAACGCGTCTATCATTTCAACACTTAATTGGCGAATCATTTCGTTATAAAGGGCAAACCAATCCCGATCATCAAACCTTGATGGATCACCGTTGTAGCCACATCCATCTATTCCGCCAAGATGCGCCCATTCTTTTCTAATTAAGCTTTTTATACTGTGATCAATTCCCTCAAGATGCTCCGTACATTCTTTATAAACGGGATCTACCCAATCGCTGTTGATCTGGTTGATAAAACCGAGTTCCATGAGACTGGAATGATGATCGTTGCGGATTGCATAATAATCGTCATCTGATAAAGGTGGTTCTCCAGCCGCTTCAGCAATCTTATCCCAATATTTTTTGTCAGTTGCTACATAAGCACGTTGAACAAAAAAGTTTACTGGCGAAGCTACTCGAA
>WJKO01000407.1 GCA_014729055.1 Promethearchaeota archaeon
GTACGGACAGAAGTGCGGCTTGATATATTGTTTAGTCTGTTTTTCTGATGCATTTTGAATTAATCCGCTATTTGGTGTTAATTCATTTGTTCTTTTGATCTTTTCTATCAATTGTTCACGTGAAATCTGTATTGGAGGGCTCTTTAGTTTTCTTCCTCCTGAGAAATTAACATTATCTACAAAATAAATGTTACCTAAAATTTCTGAATTGCTGGAGATCTTCACATTATTTGCGTATATATCACCCTTGATTACTGAATGACCTCCAGACAAACTAATTTCCTCAAGACTTACAATATCTCCGTCTACGTTTATTTTACTATGTGTTTTGAAATATCCATTGACGGCAATATTTCCCACACACTCTAATTGACCATAAATCTTAATACTATCGTCTGAATTAAGATTTCCAGCAACACTTAACCTACCGACTATCCTACAATATTCACGAGTATAGATATTCCCATTACAACTTAAGGATCCCGCAACTCGAAGTTTTTCAGAAACATTAATATCCCCATTTGAAATTAGCTTTCCTGCAACTCTAAGTTGCCTGCAAGAAATATTACCGGCAACGCGCATTTCTCCTGGCACGTGTAATTTATCACAATTAACATTCGATTTTGCGTCTGCGTTGCCCAATATCTTTACTTTTTGCTCATTTATTTCTTTATAAAATGTTTCATTAGACAATATATTCATTTTTATCCACATTATAATTATTGATTCGTTTAATGATAAAAAATACGGGAGCTAGTTTTTAGCACAATAAAAAGAGAATTTATATATGTTTACAATAGGTGAGAAAATCGATAAAAAGCAATTTATTGTTTTATATTTCCATCGAGATCCCATAAATCCGTCCAATCTTTCGCATTCTCCCATAGAAAGACTTGTCCTTTGATTAATCGACAGTTTTTATCAATCTTCATAATTTTCTTCATGTCGTCTTTACTCAAAGGTTTGGTTGTAACGACCTTCAAGTTTTTCAGATAATGATCTCGGTTTATGGACATAGGAATTGGGATTTGCCCGCGTTGCACAGCCCATTTAATACACAATTCTGCTGTGCTAATACCTAAACGGTCTGCAATTTCCATCAATATGGGATCCTTCAAGGGCGTTGTGTCGTCTTTTCTTCGATCTCTTTCCGGACGACTGGGTGATCCTAAAGGAGCATAACCCACAGGCAAGATATCACGATCTACTAAAAATCTGAAAAAGTCAGGTTGTTGAAAATGAGGATGTAATTCCATTTGGTTAACGCATGGCTTATCCATCCATGAATTGGATGGATATGAGCCCGTTAGCGACCAGGAGGAGGAGCAGATGATGGGAATGAACCAGTTCGACTTTAATTTTAACGATAATAATAAGCAAGAAAATCAGGAAAACGAAGACAAAAACGAGAAAGAAGATGAAAAAACGGATGCAATTTTCGATATGCTAACCGATGTTTTTTCTAATAATTCTATCTCGATTCGTAATTTAGCAGACCTAACGTTTCTTGATGAAACGCGTACTAGATAATCTTCTATACTATTAGCCTTTATTTTCTCTATCTTCATACTAATTCGTTTTAATTTTCTCTCGGACGGAGGAAAAATATCAAAATCCATAAAGTATGATTAGAAGTTATGTCTTCTGGCGAGGTAACAACGGGAATGTCATCCAATAAAGTCATATAGAGGGGCCAGTGGTATGCGGGAACGATTTTAAGCTCCCAGAAGAGGTATGCCCCGTTGGTTGTATTATGCAGTATGAGATCCTGGGCATCCGAAATGCTTTCCGATATTAACGTGCCGTTATTACAGAATAGAGTCGTGCCGCTGCTGTCGATTTTCTGAGCATACACGTCATTCCTGCCCATCCGACCATCGATCCACGAAATAAATACCCCTCCCAACCCATCATATGTAAGTACTGCGGAATTCTGACCCTTTTCCTCAGTGCATACGGCGAGACCATCCGCCCCCCAGAGAGGACTTCCGTCTTGGTCTAGTTTTTGCACAATAATATCCCCTGATTCCCCAGTTCCCTCGGTGATGGCTATATAGGCACCGCCCGAGGGTGATTCAATAATTGCAGTTGGAGCAGCAGTCTCGGTGCTTCCAAATATAATCGTGCCATTATCTGCCCATTGAATGTTTCCAGAACTATCGATCCTCTGGGCATATACATTCACGCCGCTAAGCCTTGTATCTTGCCAGGAAATGATTGCGCCGCCGCCTCCATCACTGCAAAGTATGCTATTGTATTACCCATCTGATGCATTTGTTATACAGGTTCCATTGGCTCCCCACAAATTATTTCCGCAGTCATCAATTTTCGTAGCATAGATGTTATAATCAAAACCGCCATCTATAAGCGTCCAAGTGAGGATACAATTGTTCCCGTCCTGTAATATACACGGAGAATCAATCTGGCGTATATCGTTTGAGACAGCCGTCCCATTCGCCGTCCATTGAGGCACTCCAGAGTTATCAACCCTTTGGGCAAAAAGATCGTTATTGCCGTTACGATGGTCCACCCATGTGATAAATGCACCGCCCTGTCCATCCGGACATATGTTGATCGAATTGCGTTCACCTGTTGTATTGCATATATTGATACCTTTCCCCCACAGCGTATTGCCGTCTGAATCGATGCGATTTACAATAATATCTTTGGGTGCACCATAGCTAGTTCCATTTTCATATGCTATGATTGCCCCGCCCGTCGAATCCCGGCACGCTTTCACATTCAACTGGTGATGGGGGCCATTATTAATGACTGCCATAAGGTATAGAAAACTCTATCAAAATGGTAATAAATTATAGTTAAAGATGGAATTTCGCAGTAACTTAAGATTAACTTCTATTCCTATTCCATATTACAAGTCCAATACAAGAAAATCCCATCAGTATCAACTGTTCACTCAATAATCTTGGAATAAAGTTCTGAGAAAATATATGAAATAATATAATTAACAATGATAAAATGATGAATACAGTATTGAAAACAAAGAAAATGGTATTAATCAATTGTTTTTGGCTCATTTTCATCTATATTTCACCCCAGTCATCTGCTAAATGATGAATATCATCTAACCTACTATTAATTTCTTTTTCGTGGTCAAGAATATATCTTAATTTCTCAAGTCCTTCAAACTGATTACTATTCATTGCTTGTTCTATTTGATTCAATTCCGCATTAAATGCAGAGACCGTATTTTCTAATAAATTCCGTTTATTGCTGTCTAAATCAATAAACTTATGTTTCATAGACCAACGAATACTTGAATACGCCCAGAAAACACAAATTTGAATAAGTAATGCAATTAAGAATAGGAAATCATACCATGGTGGATACTTTGGTTCAGGTAATTGGTATTCTTGGATAGGATCAAGCGGGGTACCTAATGTAATATTTATTTCAAATGTAAATGTTTCAGCTAACGTCTCTGGTGAATCTAAGTAAATTATTGCATATATTATTCCTTCAGAATTGAACCAAGATGAATTAAAAAAGCTATAGAGTGCAGTCTCATTAGTTTGCAATAATGGCATTACTGGAATTTGAAAACCATACAATGATACATTAAGTTGGTTACCTGCTTCATCAATAAATGCGGAAATAGCAAGGAGATCTTCTTCAATGATAAAATTATCTAGAGGATTGTTCAAATTGAATTCAATATATGTTGATTGATTAGTTTCAATGTCACTATCGCTAATTTTATAGCTCATATTGAATGAATTATCCATTATATAATCTAAAAAGTCTTGAATAAATTCACGATTCTCTTCATTATATATACCTAATTCTGTGATGATTTGTGTATCACCACATAAAACCAACTTTCCTCGACCTACTTTCGAAATTCCAATATAATCTCCTATAAATTCTATATTTTCAGTATATTCTGTCGAATTTTTAATGACAATTGGATCGGTATATTGTATACATTGTTCTTCATCAAATAATTGGATATCTTGGTTTATTAGACCAAAATCCTGATCCCCTGTAGTAAGGTTACCAATCGCTGCCAATTCATTTATAGATTCCAAATTTGATTGAGATTCGTTTTCAGTAAAGATCAAAATCATCCCCCCTAAGTTAAGATATCTACTCAAATTTCCAATTTCGTTGTTATTAAATGGTCTTTCTGGGTCACTGATCACTAATGCATCAAAAAACTTTACAAGGTCATAGGTATAATTGTCTGTTGTCAAATTTCCTTCAAAATTGTAGAAATTATCTCCTTGAAACAACATATCTAATGCTAACGAATCACTTTCAGTTGGCATTAAAGTTGATGCTGTATCGTTTGATGTCATAAAATCTGCTGCAATGGAAGAAAAATTGATCCCAGGAATAATTTGCGTCATTGCAATACCTTTAGGAAGAATCTCGGTTGACTGATTCCAAAACTGGAAATAATTACCATATAAATAGTCCAATCTTTCATTCAACAATCCTGAGATGCTAAAACCTGTTTCAGTTATATTAAACTCTGAGGATATATCATCCATACTTGTAGATGATCCTAAGGAAGAAATTCCTATTTCATTATGGATACCATCAAACATTATTCTACCTCCTAAATTTTCAACTTGGAATTGTATTGGTAAGATTTTAAGTAGCGTTCCGAAACTATCAGAGAATTTTATAATTGTGATATAAAAATCTGGTTTGAAGAAAAGGGGCAATATTATTGATAACTGAAATTTCCTAAAGCTGGATAAACTATCTGATGTAAATTCATTTGAGGATTTTAATGTGACTATGCTTTCAGCCATTCCAGTAATTTCTATTGTTGGCTCTTCAATAGGTATGGGTGTTATTAATGATATATTTACCATTGCAAAATCTCCTGGAAATTTTAATAGAAAAGGAGTGATTGGAAATTGATATGGCATTAATAAAGTAGTTTCAGAGAGCTTTTCATAATATAAAGAATAATTATATACAAACACCGTGCGTACTTGATAGTCATTGTATGGGTTATCGTCCATCCCAGAATATAGGGATGTATAACTGCCTAACACCCAACCTAATATGACTGAACCTATGTCATCTGGTATCCATCCATTATCTATTATACGAATTGCCATTGGTTTCCAATCAGTTAAAGTATCTATTTCTGAATATATCTCAATTTTACCCTTATTATTTGTAATATTTGCTACAAACCAATATTCCGTAGATGAAATTGTAGTAGTTCCCATATTAATCAAATAAGATCTTGAGGAAAATCGCTCATTTACCTGATGCATCCTTGTAATATCTGCTTGAATAATTGCAGCATCTACTATATCTGGTAGGCTAACATTGTTCATTATTGTTTGAATCGCATGATTCATTTTATAAAAAGCAGTTTCATTATCATAGTCTTTTCCAATTGATAATACACCTGTAAAATTTGCAACACATCCCGGAGTTAAAAGTTCAGTTATTTCATAAGATTGTATGAATGCAGGATCGATTTCATCTTCATATTCTATGCTAATTGAATCATTAGATAGTTCTAAATCGCCTCTATAAAGTTTTTCAAAAAGATTATTTGAGGAATTAATTTCCCATGATTTTAAAACATGTGATGTTGAATTGAAACCAATATATGTATATTCATTTGTTGCATTTGGACCGATATCAAATTTATCGTAAGAGACTATCATTTGAGTATCATTTCTATAGTATATTATATCATCGTAGGATGAATTTGTAATTTCAGAATAATTATATGGATCTGTAATATTGTATTCATTTAGATAAAGATCTGATTTAAAGAAAGAATGTATGCTAAGATTTTCGTAAGATTTGTCTCCAATATTAAGAAAATTGAAAGAGAATTCAAATGCTGTAACTCTCTCTGTATAATTTGCTCTAACATAAGTGGGTGGTTCATAGCCATCATAGGTATACATCCATGTATTGATAATTACACTGATAAATAGTTCTTCATTAATTCCAAGTATTCCGCCCCATCGACAATAGTTTGAGTCGCCAATGCCTAAATATGATGTAATATTCGTCAATTCCCTGTATACTTGTAATTCTGAAAATAAATAATGGGATGAATTGAATGATAAAGCAAATTGATTTAGCGGTAAATGTAGATCAATGTTACTTTCATCAATTTCTGTGCCATTTACAACAAATAACGCACTTGTCATAGCTTGTGTACTCATTGGCATAAAAATATTGTATGTACTCCAGTTTTGTGGTAATGGATCCAAACGACTTGTTAGATTCCTAACATCTGCATTTGTAACAAATCCGGGATATAACATTGTCTGAGGTATTCTAAACCCAATAGTAGTATCTTGATCAAGATTTTCTTGAATCCATTTTGCTGCTCTCGTTACATTAATTAAACCATATCCTTCTGAATTAATATCTCCTGTTTTTGAAGCTGCAGTTTTCATCAATGCGATCTTGATTAATTCAGGGGTTGCCAATGGGAATAATGATGTGAGTATTGCACAAGCTCCTGCAACTATTGCACATGAGGCAGTAGTACTTGATATAGAGGTATAATTACCATCAACGGGTTCACCATATATAGGCATTGAAAAATTGTGAGATGGTAAAGAAATGTTTGTGGGGAGTGGAAAAGAACCCATAGTATTATTCAATGCCAAATCCGGATCAAATGTTGCTCTAGGACCAATTATATCTACACCTGGGGCTAATATATCTGGACCACTACGTAAATCATAGCTTGGTCCTTTGCTACTAAATTGCGCGATTGAATCAATGTTGTGATCATATGCACCAACTGAAATTGCTCTGCTACTCTGACCTGGAGTCATTATAGAAGTATATGCAGGACCATCATCTCCTGCTGGTACTACTACAGAAACTCCTTTCTCTGCGATACTATCTATTGCGATTGAAATAGGATCTGCATAATAACCTGGCATAATCCATGGAAGACAAATAACATCAGCATCGTGTGAAAGGGCCCATTCTAAACCAGATAAAACATAGGAACCCATTGTAAAACCAAAAGAATCCACTACTTTGACATTTAGATAATATGCTCCTGGCGCAACACCTGAAAATGTTGAATTTGGATTTCCAGTTCCACAAGCCACTCCTGCATGATATGTTCCACTACCTGTGAAATCATAATAGTAGAATGGTTCATATGGTATCATACTCACTGAACCATATACTTTAATATCTAACAATGTACTTTCATTATCATCAAAATCATCTAAACCCTTACCTAATTGCCCTAATAGGTCAACTCCCGTGTCTAATACTGCAATGATAACGTCTGATCCATTTGTCGGTTTATCTGTATTCAATTCTTGTTGGATCTTATTGGGATCTGAACTAATTAACTCACTAACATTTGTGAAACTATTCTCTGAAGCCGAATAGGGATTTATTAATCGTTCATTAATATCTAACTCGATATTTTGAGGGTCATTCAAGTAGATACCGATGATATATTCTGGAATTTTTAAGAATTGTATAAGACAAAAAGGTAATTCCAGAATTAATTGATTGAAATCATAAAATATTCTAATTATCACTATATCGTTCTTAGATTCGATTATATTAATAAAATTACTAAGCATATTTTCTTTTACAACAACAATTACTGATATCTCTTGATTCTGATCATCTGATTGACTATTTAAATCAGTAATTTTTGGATCAACAAATATATTTGAATTCTCTTCTAATTTGTTACTATAATCATCTAATTTCGGGCTTAACAATGATCTATTGGTAGATATTAAACCGTTCATCATAATTACAAGTAAAACCAGAATTCCAACTAGCCTTTTTTGATTTCCTTTTTTATGTGTTAACTTCGAATTCCTTAATTGCATCATATTATGCAACCTCCTTTGTCTTTATGCGATGTGTTTCAAAGTTCTGACCCGAACCTAGCATTTGTGATTTAACTGTAAAATAGTCAATCATATCTGTAACAACCCCTTCTTCAATCTCAAAAATATCTATCTTATTTTCTTTAAATCGTTCTTTTATCTCTTCAATAATATGTCCGTCTGCATTTGTTTCTTCATCAATTAGTAAAATTCTTATTCTTTCACCCCGTTGAATCACGTGACTTACACCTATAATTTCTTTTAACACGTCAAGTGCACGAATATCTATCGTTCTAAGTGTTATTTCGATAGAAGTTCCTCCTCCAGGTAAACTTAACTTTAGATTCATTGGGGTATCAAAATCATGCATACCTACTCCGACTAAATAAACTGCACTTCTATCAGAGTATTCAATCTCATCTAAGTAATGAGAAATTACAATTAACGTTTTTCCGTATTTCTTATTGATCCAATCTAAGTATTTCCATAACTCAAATCGTGTCATTGGATCTAAACCCGAGGTAGGTTCGTCTAAAATTAAGATTTCAGGATCATGAACAAGCGCTATTGCTACTGACACACGGCGTTTTTGTCCACCTGAAAGACTTGCAACAGGAACATCCATAAAATTAGGTATATTTAAATCCGTCAGAATTCTTTTAGATTTTCTCGTTATTATTTCCTC
Source organism: Promethearchaeota archaeon (assembly GCA_014729055.1). GTDB lineage: Archaea > Asgardarchaeota > Lokiarchaeia > Sigyniarchaeales > Promethearchaeaceae > WJKO01. The sequence continues at coordinate 8,518 of WJKO01000407.1, forward strand.
ATCTAACCCAAATTGCCTACCAAAATGTATCATATTCTCTAATGGAGTAAACTCATGATAAATTAGAGAAAGATCTTGGGGTACATAACCAATCTTTGAGGCTATTCTTTTTGTAAAGCGAGCATCAATACCGAAAGCAGTTATTTTACCTTCGTATTTTAGTTCCCCTAAGATTGCTTTAATTGTTGTGCTTTTTCCTGCACCAGATTCTCCAATTATTCCAACAATCTCTCCTTTATTCACTTCCATATTTATCTTATCTAATATGATACGATCTCCAAACTTAACTGTAACATCTTCAATATGAATTAATTTTTCATTATCTTCACGTTCATCGTTCTGAATAAATACTATGCATTCTGGATGAAATCCTTTTTCTCTTTTTGAATTAGTAAATGGTAGTTGCTTATAGACCATTCCATATATTTTTGCTTCTGTAAGGTTTCTTTTTTTTCCCTCGATAACAATCAATTTATCGACTTGTAAACTAGATGGTGATATTGTTTCTATATCCATAATTAGTTTTCCAGAATTCCTAAACTCTGACCATAATATCTCTCCATATAATGTCCAATTATATTCTTTATCTAAAATCGTATATACTCCACTTACTACAACTTTAAAATAATATTTCAATAGTTTAGTGTTTAGATATTCTGTTGCGGATTTTATATCATTTTCAATAAAGATAACATTTTCATCGGGTTTAGGTGGGATTGAACTCTTTAATTCAAATAATATATCCGAAGCAACCTCATCTTTGTTGAATAAAATAATGTTATTGATAATCTGTAATTTCTTTTCATTTTTCTTATTTAAAACTCTTTTAATTGTATTTACAAAGGGTATTGGTTTTCTTTCTGGACTAATTTTTATGATTTGGGCAGAAATTTTGTAATTTTTTTCTTCAAACGTAATTTTATCTGCTAGAATAAACAGATAGTCTTGATAAAGATTGTAATTTTCTGTTTTTAGTACTTTTCCAAAAACTTCCAATTTATCGCTAACTGTTTGATTTAAAGTGATTACAATTTCAATTTCCTTAAATCTGCGTTTTTTTATCCAATCTAACATTAGATCAAATTGATTACCTAAAAATTTTCCTGATTCTATTATTTTCTCTTTTTTAATCATATGTTGTTTCTCTCCTAAATCATATTCTTCTGTTTTTTATAGACTAAATATGCCAATATCGTAAAAAGGAAGAATTCAATCCAAATAATTACAATAAATGGTATGTTATTTACTCCTATTGATAGTAGATCCATTCCTTGCAATGTACAATTCTTAATTAGTTGACCGCTTGAATATATAGGAAATAGTGCTAAAATTGCCTGATTCTCTATAAACAACATTAAAACCGTTTGAGTTATAAAGAATAATAAGAAATATTGAAAGGCAGCTAATGTTGTCTTTGCTAAAGTGGATATAAATAGTCCCATAGCTGTCCCTGCTGCAGCACAAGATAACATGATAAAATATAATGTGCCTAAATTACCTCGAGTTTCTAATCCAAATACTATTGATAATGTCCATAATGCAGTAACTTGGAGAGAATTAATAATCATTGAACCTAAAACTTTCCCGATCAAAATTTCTTTCTTGTTAGCGGGTGTTAACACCATTCTGTCCTTTGGTATATCACCAATAACTAATTGACTATCTACAAGAACCGTCATACTAAAAATTATCATCGGAAAAAATATTGGGGCTATAGCGAATAGCTTTGCCGCCTTTTCTGGAACGTTGATTAGGTGAATATCTTGATCAATTGCACCTGTAAATTCAAATCTTTCCGAAAATACAGTTGAACATTCATCTAAGAGACTTTCCACATCTTGTAATATTAACTGATTCAAAGCATCAATGACTACGGTATAGTAGGAAACAAAATTAATAGCTAAGTTATATTCAAAACCATCCTCAATTATAATATATGCATGTATTTGTCCTAATCCAAGTGCCTCTTCTAATTCATTTTGAGAGACTTCTGAAATCACGATACATTCTTCAGCATCTTGATATTCTTCAAAAATATTAATAAATTCTGCTGATAAATCATATTCATCATATCCTTCACTGTCGTCTCTATCTATTATTCCTATTATTGGGGTTTGTAATCTGCTTGAGTTACTATCACTGTCAAGTCTACCGGCAGGTCCTCCTGCTTCTGCGAACTGAATTGTTAATACCATTGCAATTGGTAACAATAATAATAATACCATTGCAAAACGATCGTTCCAAAGTATCTTTACTTCTTTTCTCGTATTGGACCAAATTCTTCTAGTTTTGGCTTTAAATGACTTTGGATCAATTTTTTCATCCTCATGATTTTCAAATTCTTTACTCATTTATGCAACCTCCTTCTTTAAACTCAAACTAAGCCATGCAGCTCCAAGAGCAACTAAATTCATACCTGCTATTAGAGCAATTTGGTTTCCTAAACTTAGAAAAGGAATTCCTCTATATACAATGTCAGTAATATTTTGCCGAATGACTTCAATTGGCATATAATTGACAATAGGCTCAATTCGCAAATTATTTACTAACATTTGCTGAAAGATAAATGAAAATAAGAATAATTGCGCACCTTGAAGACGACTACTAGCGAGACTACTAAAAAACAATCCAAATGTAACTCCAAAAATCGTTGTCATCCAAAATATTAGAAATGTATCCAACGGACTGATGAAGTAGATACCAAAACCAAAAGTTAAAACACACATACAAACAAGAGAGAGCAATGCTCCAAAAAAGATATAGGCAAATGTTTTTGCCTGAATTACTTCCCCCTTGCGAGTGGGGCTTAATAACATCCTTTTTAATGGATCATCAGCAACAATTGCTTGACATGCTACCATATTACTCACTGCATAGAGTATCGTAGGTATCATGTTAGGAACAGCGTTTTCTAGAATGCTTCTGTCTATTTCGGGTCTATATTCTGGAATATATAGTACTTCTGAATTAAATACTTGGTATTCTACTTGATAAAGTAAATTAGCACTTATAAATTGGTATTTTATAACCAACATTTCGATGGTATTTATTCCATCGATATAAAGATCTATTTTTGCTGTTTGATTTTCTAATAATGTTTCACTAAAATTTGATGGAATAATCAAATAAGCACCAAGCTCCGTAGTAGGAATTAGCGCTTCTGCATTTTCCATAGTAACTAAATCTGGATTTTCATGATTATCATAAACTGTAAAAGTAAAATTTTCACCACGAATTGTCTCAATATAATCTAAGGAATATTCACTTGAATCTAAATCTATCACATATACTACTGTATCTTGAGCTCGTGAATCTATGTTAAATTCTACGTTACCCACTGAAATAATTAGAAATATAGGTAAGAAAAACAAAATAAACATAGAAATTTTATCATGTACAATCCAATCCAATTCTTTTCTGATCATAGCAGTGATTCTAACTCTACGTTGCTTACGATGTCTCCATTCCTTTTTTGGTTTTCGTAATCTCATTTTGATTCTTCCTCCTTAGTTGCTTCCAGTTTTCTCTGTCCAACAATTTTATTGTAGTTATAAACGCTCATAACTCTAAAATAATCTAAAAAAACACAATTACTGTGATAATGATTTGATTCTAATCCTAATTCCTGTAATTTACTAAAGATAATACTCAAAGATGCTTCATTTTCATAGAATATTTTAAACGTATTTCGACCTACATGTAGTTTGTAAATAACTTCGGGAATTTTTTCGATGCTTTGTTCTTCATCAGGAGTTAGGTTATGAAATCTCATTGTAATAGCTTTTCCACTATTTGGTAACGATCGTGTTAGCTTTCTCGGATTACCAAAGTCCACCATATATCCTTGAGCAAATACCATAACTTGATTACAATAATCTACGCATTCTAAATCGTGAGAAACAATTACCATTGTAGTTTTAAACTTATGATTAATTCTTGCAAGAAAATTAAGTACCTCTATTCTGAGGTGAGGATCTAAACCTGTTGTAGGTTCATCTAAAAATAGAATTTCAGGATTATTAATAAGTCCTATCATAATACTAACCCGCTTCTTCTCCCCTCCACTTAACTTCTTAACTGGCTTTGTCCAAAACTCTTTTTTTGTCAAACCTAAGGTTTTCATTACTTCGATACATCTTTTTTTTATGATTTTGTCTGGAGTACCAAAATTTCTACCAAAAAATAGCGCATTATCCAAGGCACTAAAATCATAATATAAAGAGAGATATTCTAATTGCGGAACATATCCTATTCGTAATTGTACTTCTTCTGGGACTTTATTTACATCATATCCAGCAGTTACGCAAGATCCTTTTTGTGCTTTTATCTGAGCGGTCATACAACGAATTCCTGTCGTTTTTCCTGCACCAGAATTTCCAATAACCGCAATTATACTTCCTTTTTCAACTTGTAAAGTCACATCGTGTAAAACTGTAGTTTTACCATAACCAGCATAGACTTTTCTTAAATCTAAAGAATACTGTATTTTATTTTTACTTTCGATTGTAACATCAGTATCTTTTATTGAATGAACAATTTGATTAAGTCTATTACTGACTTCCCTTCTGATCTTTTTACCCATAGTTAAACGCCTTAATTTAAAGATCCCAAAATTTAGATGGTTCTATAATTTCGGGCTTTTTGCTAAGACGCAACTTATTACAGGCATAATATCTAATGGTGTTACTTCATCAAATACTTCTGATAATTTATTAACTGTTTCCTGAACAGTGAGAGGCTTTCCAATTGTTAATGCTTGAGTCATATTTATTCCTAGAGTACCCAATAACTTTTTTTGTTGTTCTAAGGAAAAATCTTCCATAATGTTTTCAAATAGATTTCTAAAAATAGGATTTGGTTGTTTTATCGCAATATGCGCTAACATTCCATCTTTCTTCAAGATTCTAGGCCAACTATTTGGATATTTTTCATCTAAATTTTTTAGAAAGATATTATTCCTTGCTTTTCCTATCGTAAAAACATAATCAAGCGAATTTGATTTTAGAATCATATTTTTATCCAATGGTCTAAATGTAAATTCTTCTGTATCTGAATAAAAATCCAGTTTTTTAGATTTATTATAGTAAATCACAAACTCATCACCGACCTTTGTCAATAACGATTCTAATATTTCAAACTGTGGTATTAATTGGAACGCTCCTACATCAAAATAAACATGACAAATTCCTTTCTTCTTTTCTAAAATGTTTCGTTCTTCGATTTCTTTTATAAAATGATCACGAAACTTAATGATATTAGCCTCTATTATGA
>WJKO01000408.1 GCA_014729055.1 Promethearchaeota archaeon
AGATTCAATATCATCAAGATCTTCTGTACCTTTTGGAAGTTTTAAGAGATCTAGAACGGAGAAATTCAGTGCTTTTAATATCCGCTGAGTAAATGAATTCAAGAAGATTTGTTTTCCATCGATTTCCAATTCCATCATAGGTGGTTCGATAACATCATTCCAACATGCAGGTTTACTGATAATAATCACCTTTTTACTTTGACTAGTTTTTAAGAAAAATCAATTTCTCATACGAAATAAATCCAAATAATCTTAATTAACTTAATTATTTTAAAAAATATGAAAGTTTTTTTGATCTATTTTGAATTTAAAACGAATTTACCAAATTCTTTAAAAGAAATTAATTCATTAAAAAAATATAATTCACTAAGTAATTCGATTCAAAATAATTATTTTACGGAAAAAGGTATATCGTTATGTCAAGTTCTGTAGGGAAGTTCTTTCGAGAATTAAGAGATCGTATTAAAACATCAATTCGTATGCGAATTGAAAGCCCATTTATTATTCTTGCTTTAATTATGATAATTGCCTTAGGCGTGTTAGTTAGATGTTCTCCGATATTTCGTTCTCACGCTTTAATTAAGGCATTTGATCCTTGGATCCAATATTATTCTACAGAGTATCTTTCAGAGCATAGCCTCTATGAATACTATCATTGGTATTCTTATCAGTTCTGGTTCCCAGAGGGTACACCTCGATTTGAATTACGCCCAGGATTAGTATTTTTAACAACTGGTTTATATAAGGTCTTAAATTTCTTCGGAATCTCTGTCACAATTTTTGATCTCTGCTACGCTTGGCCCGTAATAATGGGTGGATTAACCATATTAATTATGTTTTTCTTAGGTAAAGAAATTCTTGATAGTAGAGCGGGTTTGTTGGCCGCATTTTTCTTAGCGTTTAGTCCAGGTCACATGCAGAGGACTGTATTAGGCTTTTATGATAACGAAACCATAGGTGTGTTTTGTATTTTAGGTGAGTTTTTATTTTTTATTAAATGTATAAAATCTGGTAAAGCTGTGTACGGGGTTATTGGGGGATTATTTCTGGGGACGCTGGCTCTTAGTTGGGGTGCTTTAACTTATGGTTATTTGCTACTTCCCCTCACGTCACTGATTTTAATTATATCTAATAAATACAGTAGTAGGCTGCTAATTGCATATATTACTACAGTCGCGCCCTCACTACTATTATATATGTTTTTTGCAAGGTTCCAATCGAGATGGATTATAAATGAAATGGAACTTTTTGCATCAGGTGGGTTCTTAATATTTTTACTCGTCTATCATGTTTTTGATGCACAAAAAACGCAAAATCCTAAATTGTATGATACAATATGGCAAATAATAAAATGGGGGTCAATACCTACGGTTGTTGTTTTTGGTTTAATATTTTTGTTGGCTCCAGAAATTTTACCCTTTGGATTATCAACGAGGGGGTTGAGTATTCTAAATCCAACAATAAGGAATGATATTAACCTAGTAGCCTCGGTAGGAGAACATAAACCATCACCTTGGTCCGTATTTTATTTTAATTCATTAATTCCTGTTATTTTAACCCCCTTAGGAGTATACTTTGGTGTAAAAAGAGCGCGTGAAGAGGATATTCTTATGTTAACATTTGTATTTACGTTACTCTACTTTACGGGGTCAATGATTAGGATTATACTACTATTAGCCCCTGCATTGGCTCTAGTCGGTGCTTACGGTCTATCACATATTTTGAAATTTTTTGGTTCTTTATATCAAAAGGATAAAGCCATTACACGGCGAAGAAAGCGCCAAGTGCGTAAAACACTTAGCGGCACAGAAGCTACCGTTGTATTTCTCTTAGTTGGTGTTATGTTATTTACTCAAATTAACCATGCTACAACAACAACAATTGAACAGATGTCGTGGACCGAAATAGTTGCTGGAGGGTCATTTCATGATTGGGAAGAAGCATTATCATATCTTGAAGATAATCTTGAGCAAGAGGACGTTGTGGTTTCATGGTGGGATTATGGGTATTGGTTGAGTGTTATTGGAAATGTAACCACCGTGAATGATAATGGAACTAATAATCACACAAGATTAGGTCTGACAGGGATGGCTATGATGCAAACCAATGAAATATATAGCGCTAAAGCGTTCCAATATCTCCATGCTGATTATGTTTGTGTGTATTTCGGACATTTAGTGGGAGGATTAGGAGGAGATGAAGGAAAATGGCCATGGATGTTGAGAATTTGTAATGATCACACTGAGAACTATAGGAAATATGGTTATGAGGAAGATAATTGGAAGGAAAATACAGTCTTTGACGAATCAGAATATATTAATAGTTCAAGCGGTCTGTATGAAGATAAATGGTTTGAGACAACGCTTGTAAAATTGATGTTTTATGGGGAACCTACTACTGTTTCAGCAGCTCAAACTCAGTTACAAGCATATTATGCGACACAGATCGAAGGAAATGAAGGTCAGAATGTTTCACCGCGACAAGACGATAATGGCAATACGTGGCTCTCACATATTCCTCAAAATGGACAATATGATTTCACGTGCTTTGTTCCTTATTACTTTTCAAGTAATCATTTGGTCAAAGTCTTCAAAGTCGACTACACGGCTCTAGAATCATCCTTTCAATTAGAAAATCCTAATTTATACAATAATGGATTTGGGAATGTAAAAATAGAAAATACAGGAACTAAAGCAATTGAAACATCACGAATCCAAGTAAACAACATTTGGTATAATTATACTATCGATAATTCGGATAAAGAAATTCAACCTGGTCAAACTAAAACAATTTGGTTCGATACGAATCAATTTGGTCAGAAATGGAATGTAAGTGATCCTTATAATGTGACTGTGGAAGTAACAGCAGATGCCTTGGAAGGTAGAACATATCAATTTACAAATTCGACGGAGGATAATGTAGTAATGAAAGCACCACAATACTCAATAGACATAGATCGTTCTGGTTCAGAATTGATTGTAACAAATTATGAAGATCCTGTTTCGGTAAAGACTAACATAACAAATACAGGTGATGCATTGGTCAGAATAGATGAGATGAAATTATTTGGCACCGAAGTACCACTAAATGCTACAAATAATGATTTCCTCTTGTCACCGGGAGAAACACAAGAGTTTACGGCACCATCAATAGGTGGGTTACCGGGTGTAGCTTATTCATTGTTTGTAAATACAAGTGAGGGTGCATATGATTCAGTAGATATGGCTGTGAATCTTGAGGACTATGATTTAAGAATAATGCCAGACGATCGGGGATATCTCACTGAGGAAATGATAAAATCGGAAGAACTAAGGGATCTCAACAGACGAATCATATTTCCAGATAACGAAACAACGATCTTATATGATAATGGCACTTTAGTGATGACAGTGAAAAATGAAGGATCAAAATTAATCGGTTTAGAAGGTGTCACAATCAATGATGAACTATTAGAATGGACAGACTGGGAAACCATTAACGGGGATAAGCTATTGTATCCAGGAGAGAGCGTTAAAATCAAAACTGAAGTTGCACTCAACGAAAAGAACGAGTTAATCGAAATTGCGGTTAATGCAACTGGTCAAGGTGGAGAAACTTCGGCATCAGATATTTGTACTCTTATTCCAGTAAATGAAGGAAAATCTATTTCAATTGTTACCGATGAAGTAACCCCATATACTGATGTTATTGCAAATGAGACAGTCTTTGTGACAGTTAAAAATGTTGGTATGGAGTCAGTTCTTGTTGATAATATCAATTTGAATTCCACTGGAGCCATAGATTTAGAAGCTAATGATGCAATTATATTATACGGGGATTTAGAACTAGATACTTATGAAGTGGTCAAATTTGCAGTTAATACATCGACTGTAAAATTAAACGCGTCTGATAGTGTTGAATTGGAAGTGAGTGCAAGCAGTGTTACAGATACAGCAGACTTGACCGCAACCTTACCATACGACGGAGAAACAATCGTAATAAGTACGGATACAGATGAAACTTATGGAGATGCTTCTGAGGATGAGATCTATGTCACAATCACCGTAGCAGGATTTCATAATATGACGTTAGATACCATACGTGTAAATGGGACATATATTAGTCCTGCTCAGATGACATTTGAAAGTGAGGAAAATGTATTCGAGGCTCTGACAGATAACATGGCTACAATCAATTCCGCAGAATTTGGATTTCCAGATATCATTATTGGTCAGAGATTTGAGGTAATCGTGACAATGGTCGAAGGTCCAGTAAAAACATACGAACTGGAAGTAGTGAGTTAAGGTTATGTTTTCTTGATCAAACTTGATCAAACCTGAACCTTAACTACATTCTCACTTCGTAAAATTCTTTTTATTCTTGATTTCAGACGAAATTATCTATTTTCTTTATATTTCCTCGCTTTTAGAACATATATATCTGAATAATATCACTCTCTAAATATAATGAAATCACGCATATTATTTAGATAATATTAGCATATTGTGTGATTTTTCTAAAAAAACATTGTTTATTGAAATTGTATAGGAATATCTCTATTAGAAATAAGACATGATTATTAATACAAGCACGAGTGAAAGAAATGGATAAATTTAAAGTAGAAACTATTAACGGACTACCAGTTGTAGATAATGGAAGAGTTCTAATAGATTCTAAAAAACATCTTAATATTCATAGTTCTATTGATAATCCTGCATCCGATCGTGATATACTAAATAGCGACAATTATGATGAAAGCTCTCAAATAGATTCAGATGTATATTTGTCCAATATAATTGAATCTCTAAAACTAAGAACATTAGTAGTAGGCATCGGCGGGGCAGGCAATAATGCAATTTCAAGACTGCAAGAGATTGGTGTCCCTGGTGCGATTACTATGGCTGTAAATACGGACGCTCAAGACCTTTTTTATGCAAATGCAGATAAAAAAATGCTGATCGGAAAGAAGATCACATCTGGATTAGGAGCGGGGAATAATCCTGCTGTTGGTGCAAAATGTGCTGAGAGTGATCTAGAACGTATAAAGAAATGTATCAATAGAGACGTTGTTTTCATTAATTGCGGATTAGGAGGTGGAACTGGTACTGGTGCAGCACCTATTTTTGCAAGAGAAGCGAAAAAATCAGGTGCTTTAGTTGTCAGTTTCTGCACATTACCTTTTAATATGGAAGGTGAAGAAAAACGTCTTGTGGCTTTCAAAGGACTTTCAAAACTGGCAGAATATTCAGATACCATTATCCCTATTCCAAATGAGAGATTGTTACGATTATTACCCAATATATCTATGATGAAAGGTTTTAAAATAATGGACGAAATCTTAATAAGGTCCGTTAAAAGTATTGTTGATCTGATTTCTAATTGCGGATTAGTAAATTTAGATTTAGCTGACGTGAAATCTGTACTTTCAAAAAGGGCGCGATCTTCTGGATTTATAGGACTAAGTGAAATAAATATAGAAAAATTGAAGAGTAAAACGAATAATTACAAAGACAAACAGGAAATGAAACAAATCCTTCGTCAGCGTACGATTAAAGCACTACATAATCCATTATTAGATATAAATGTAAAAAGTATAAGATCTTGTTTGGTGTCAATAGTGGGGGATCAGACAATGTCGCTTGCTCAAATAAATGAAATTCTAAGCACAATCACGCACCATATACTTCCAAGCGCAAAACTTAAGTTCGGAACAATGATAGATCCCGCAGCTCACTCGATAAAAATCTGCATCATTGGTTTAGCTGACGCATCCCCATATTTATCTAGGTTAGAGGAATTCATCTAATTTATATAGGTTAGAGCGATTGATTTAATTAAATTTATTTTTCAATCAAAATCTTTTTTTGGTTTTACTTCATAATCATTAATTATGAAAAAGAAACTTCAAATCTCTATATTGATATTGCTAATCACAATCTCGACTTTTGCGATAGAAAGATTCGCCTTCATCACTATTGATACGAGTTACGATCCCTATTCCGAATATGCAAGCACAATAAAAGGAGAACGAGGTAATTTATTAAGTTATGAATTTGTAACAAGTATTCAAGCTGAGGATGTCAATGGTTTATTCCCTGAGACAGATGAAAACGAGGGGGATATTAGCGATTTACCTACTTATGATATTGATTTATATCGTATCAATTATACATCTGTATTTTTGTATGAGATTGTCAATTTATCTGGATTGATTATCATACCTCAAAAACTAGGGGAACTAAGTCATATACAATACCATCATGGAACGCTATTTCCTTATCCTGATGAAATGGGTGAAGGTTTATTAGACGCACCCTCATTGTATGAAGGGAACTATCCACAAACACAATATGCACAATATGAATCTAGGTTGTTTGGTAATTTTTTAGGATCATATGGATATCTCGTCAGTTTACCAGATTATATCGGTTATGGTGTATCTGAATCCTACGAACACACATATTCCGTAAATGATAGATTAGCAGAACAATCTGTTGATATGATATTAGCAACTCAAGCATTTTGTTCTAGTTTAAGTATAGAATTAGATGGGAAATTGTTCTTATCAGGTTGGTCTGAAGGCGGCGCTGCATCCTTGGCGACACAAAAGCTCATCGAAAGCGATTATGACGGAGAAATAGCGATTACAGCGAATGCTCCACTTGCAGCATTTTCTACAACTAAATTCTATAGTAGAGTACTATTAAGTTTGGCTCCACTTGATTGTACTGATTGGGGTGGTGACTTAGATGATCTACTGTGGGCGACCTATGCAATAAACCGTTATACTGATGATAAACCCGTTGATACTGAAAAAATCTTTAAATTCGAGGTAGATAATCAGTCTGATGTCCTTCGAAATAGGCCGACAAATAGACCCTCGCAAGCAATAAGATATTTCATCAAGGATAAAAGTAAATTAATTAGTAAATTCGCTCAAAATGATCTCTCTGACGGATGGACACCTAAAGCACCAATATATATTCATCATGGGACAAAAGATGATGTCGTCATGTATATATTTAATGCAAAAACCACTGTCAACAATTTAAACAAGCGAGGAGGCAATGTAGAATTAGTTAAATATGAAGGACATGATCATTATACGCTTGATAAGCTATATCTCCTCAACATAATCGAGGAATTTACTCAATATTAACAATAGTTTACATACCTTTTCTTTTCTCTTCAATAATTTAAATTTGAAATATTCTTTTTGGATTATCATATAAGACTCGTTTCGCTAAATCGAATGCGTCAGTCTTTAGAATGTGTCCTCTTTCATATAGATCTTCTAAAGAACGAATTAATACATCTTTTGCAATTTGCAGAGCCCCATAAGATCCTTCTACTATGCCACTATCCCCTCCGTATAAGCAAGTTCTCATACTTGGCACATGATAAGGCCACGCTGATACCATATCTCCTACTTCAAATAATTCAGTTAAGGTTCGTTGAGCTGCTGTTGGTGAAATGGCAGGTAACCAACAAAGGTCCGCTGAAATATTTGGTATTTGGTGTAACATTCCACCTAAATTGTTATAAGGATAATTGCCGTGAAAGAGGTCAAAATGTACATCAGGGAATTTCTGGAATAAATGGCTTAAATTCAAAGCATTAGAACCGCCATCAAACATACGCGCCAATCCCGTATGTAACTGGTAAGGTACACGCCAATACAGCGAAGTCCATTCTAATACAAAATGCATCATATAATCGCCAAATTTCCAGAGTTGTTTCTCATTATCTGGTGGTTTATTGAATAATCTAGCAATTTCCGATTCGTCATCTGGTGGTTCGGGAAACCATAAAGGGCGATTATACGCCATTTGCATTTTTATACAAACATAATCGTTGCTTTCTCGTAAATATTCTAATAGTTTGATAGTAATATCACAGTAATCGTCTAAAGTTTTAATATCTTCTAAATTTGTGTCCATTTTTTCCATTGCATACCAAAAAACTACATTACCTTTTGCCATATTGATATTCCTCGGCACTTGTATACCTTCTAAGATTGAGGGAATACCTGCTGCTGCTTGACAAATAGGTTGAGGGTGATCCTTATGCAAGTCCAAACCCACGTTAAGAATTGCTTTCTCAACTTTCATATTATTCTTCAAGACTTTTTCTAAGTGATTATACGTCTTATTATCAAAATCCTCGGCATATGCATGAATAATCAAGCTTTCCATGCTTTCAAGATATTTTGGAGTGATAGTCTGAGCTTCAAGACCATATAGGTCTTCCATTGCAATTAACCATGCCCGAAGATAACCAGTGCCCCTGTGCTGCCCCAACTCTTTTGCCCATTGCTTATAATTTCCATCTTCCTTAATGTGAATATAAGACCTTTCAAATATTTGAGGAATCGTGATTTTCGGGTCTTTTTTATTATTATTCTGACTTTTTTCAATCCACGCTTCAATTGTATCAAAATGTTCATGCGTATCAATAACTTTAATGTCTTTAAGATCATCCCAAAGTGCACGATAAAAAGAAGATTCGCTCTCTCGCAATTTTTCAAAATAACTCATGATTATAATTCAGCGAAAATATTTTTAAATGATTTTCTCATTAAAATCTAAAACAACATGAGAAAGAGAAATTAATAAAAAGAAAACATGGCGCGGACGGTGGGACTTGAACCCACGCGGGCCGCAGCCCACTAGCTTAGCAGGCTAGCGTTCTTCTGGGTGAATAATATGCTCTTTCATTCACATACCAGTCTAAACGACGTCCGCATAAATTGCATTAATTGTCTATAGTTTTGGAGATAAATTTGTATTTGATACATCAAACTAATCTTGCTATAATTTAAAACATTTTGTTCTTAGAAATCTTATTTATACGAGCTCAAAATAAAATAAAGAGAATAAAAATTAGAGAACTTGATAATTACATTTCCATTTCCTACTCAGAGATTATTTCAAAAATCATTTTATCAATAATAGGTTTTTTTGTCTCTCGTTTATCAAAATACCAACCTAGAATATTATCGGGAGTAATAACTATCATAACTCCAGTACTGAGATAATTTAAGATCGCCAAATCAACATCATGTAGTTCTTCCTTGCCGCTTGGATGTGAATGGAACTGCCATACAATATCATATCCTTTATCCTCCTTAAGTTTACGCATTGTATAAATTTTCTTCTTTTTTACTCGAATCCACGACTTGGGACGAATATGCGCTTTACTATCTTTGTTTGTGATATTATATCCTGATACAATTCCAAAATTCTCTTTACGATCGGCAAATAGCCAGCCCGAAATAATCTTATCTTTGCTTTCTTTCACTAAACTTGTTAACTCATCAAAAATAGGTTCGGGTATAAGGTATCTAAATCCACCAGACATATTTTAATCAACATAAATCCTTTTTTATACTATATTCCAAATGTTAAAAATGAGACAATTATATATAAGAGCCCATTTCTAATAAAAATTTAGAATTTTTCAAGAATCTCAAATTAAGTTGTTTTTGAAGTTATTTTGAATGATTTAGGATTATAATTAATAAGTATAAACCAAGAAAATAAGTCTATAGGTGATTCTTCTGAATCATAAAAAAGAAATAATCAATATTATCCCACGCCCAAACGGAGTTCGGATAAAAAAAGGAAAATTTCGATTCAATAATGATTTAATCATCTTTCATAAACCAAAATTATCTTTTAATGCAAAGTATTTAAGAAAATGGTTGACTGATTTTTTTAATCACTTTGATTCGATCAAGATCCAAGAAACCAATCTTATTGGAGATTATACTAATCCAAACAGGAGAGCATGTATTTTTCTCGACTTCTTAAATGATGAGTCAGAAATAAATAATAATGGAGAAGAATATCAGCTAGACATTTCAGAGGATAGAATTTTGATTACTGGCCTAAATATGCGAGGTATTTTTTATGGCATTCAGAGTCTCTTACAATTATTGTTAATACCCTCAAGTACAGCAATTCCTTGTCTTATTATTGATGACTCTCCAAGGTTTGAATGGCGTGGATTCATGCTTGACGTTGCAAGGAATTTCTTTTCCATTGAAGTCGTGAAAAAGCTATTGGATGTTATGGCTTTACTTAAAATGAATAAGTTACATCTCCATCTCACTGACGATCAAGGATGGCGAATAGAAATTAAAAAATACCCCGAATTGACAAGGATTGGATCTACAAGACAAAAATCCAATATTGGCGGAATAATGATAAGAAAACAGGACAGTAATCCTCATTCTGGCTATTATTCACAAGATGACATAAAGGAACTTCTGGCATATGCTGAAAAACGCTATATCGATATTATACCAGAAATTGATATGCCAGGTCATAGTCTGGCTGCATTAACTTCCTATCCAAAATGTGGTTGCACTGGCGGTCCTTACGAAATTGCTGCTCAATTTGGGATTTTTAAAGACGTATTCTGTCTTGGAAATGATAAATCCATTCAATTTTTGAAAGATGTACTCAAGGAAATCTGTATTCTGTTTAATTCGAAGATAATTCATATTGGAGGCGATGAAGTACCAGTCAATAGATGGAAGAAATGTCCAGCATGCCAATCCAAAATGAAAAAACTCAAACTGGAGCACGAATCTGAATTGCAAGATATTTTCACACGAGAAATAACGGACTTTCTTTTTCAGAGAGACAAGAAACCGATGGCATGGAACGAAGTGCTAAAATCAAAGTATGAAATAAATAAAGAAATGATTATACAGTATTGGATACGAGATGAAGATTTACTAATGAAGTTTTTAGAAAAAGGCGGCAAAGTTGTTATGTCTCCATTTGGTCGCGTTTATCTCAATTATGATTATATAGTAACTCCACTCCGTTCTACGTATAATTATGAACCAGTATCTGAAGAGATCAGTAAAAATCTTGGAGGCAATATTATTGGTGTAGAAGCTGCACATTGGACTCAATGGACGAAAAATCCGTATAACCTTTTTCTGTATACATTCCCTCGCCTTATAGCAATCGCGGAAACAGGATGGACTCTTAGGGAGAAAAAAAATTATAAGTCATTCAAATTAAGATTGAAAGACTCATTCTTGCCGATACTCAATCAGATTGGCATAAATTATATGCCCTTAGAACGAACCGACCCTTGTATATTAAAACGATTAACTTATCCATTTCATATCTTATTCGGATCCAAGCAATATGTGAGAAATAAGTAAGAAAAAGATCTGTTGACGAAAAAAAAACAAAAATAATCACTCAAGCTCCTATCTTTTTTAAGTAAACTTTCGTTACTTTAATTTCCTATTGTATAAACTTATGTTATCTTAAAGATTTTCATCTGCCGACAAAAAATATTTAGGCATAATTACATTTCGGCTGAATATTTTTAAGCATGAATGTCATAAATTTATATTGCCCAAGAAGGAGTGGATAAATCTTGATGTTTTATGGAAATGAGTTTAGAGTTCTATCTGGCGTAATTAAGAAAATTCAGAAGCAATCAGTCAAAATTAAGTTTAATTCGGATTATTCTGAAGGAAAAGTATTCTCTGTTCCCAAAAATATTATCAAATCAAAAATAATATTAAAAAAAAATATTCCGCAGCGGTTTAAAGTGCCTGTTTGGTATCTAAAACGGAATCGTGTAATTCCAATTAATGATAATTTGTATATGAAACAAAAAAATACTTAAAAAATTCTTAAATCCTTTTGTTTTATTTCTATTGATATTATTATTGATTAAGATGATTTTTTATACAAACATCGTTTAAATATTCTCTTCTTTTGCTCATAACTTAGTCCTATAGAACGCTAACGAAAAATCTTCATTATCTAGATATTTATTAGTATGTTTTTCAATATACTTTTTATATGCCTCGGGATTAACCGATATTCCTAAGTCTCTTAAAGCCGATACAACATCTTCTGATTTAGGAGGACAACCTTTTACCTTATATGCATTTTTTATATTCAAGTTTTCTTTATTAGCTCTTATGATACAATTTCCGAGTAATAAGGTTGTATCATAACCGGGTCGCGCTTGCATACGCTTGCCGTTTAGTATTTCTATACTTGGAAACGGCTTCTTCTTGAAGGCTGATAGGATTAAAATATTGACCATATTTGAGATCGGAGAACAGCCAGAACAAAGACTTTCATCATATTTTTGAATCGCAATTCCCTCAACACCAAGTTTGGCGAATATACTAGGACCAGTGTTATCTTCTGTCCATGCCCAATCCCATTCTAATGGCGTTATATTTTTTTCCAAATCATTTCCTAATAGTGTATATTCTTTAAGATGCAATGATACATCTTTACGTTGAGCGTACTCTCTAAAATGAGTTATCTTATTTGGGTCAAATCCTATTGATTTCGCAGCGACAAGATCCGTTCCCAAAACATTTCTTGATGCAATAATGACATTTTTCCGAATTGCTTTGCCGAAATATAAAGGTCCTTGGTTGAGAGCGTAAATTCCATCAACAATATTTAAGTTAGGCTTGATGTAATCAACAATAAACTGAAAACAATGTTCTAAACTTAATTTTGGATGGTGGCAAAACTTTTTTGAAGCCGGTTTCAAACATCCTTTAACATTCTTCAATGCGATTGATACTTTAGTTTGGGAATGTGTCTTCAATACGGGTACATTAATAAAGAAGTCCGCCTCTAGTGCAGGTTTTGCTAACAAGAGAGAAATTTCATGATTAACTTTTTTTTTAATTGATTTACTCTCATTAAAGTCAATTAAAGTCACATCATATTTATCTGCTAACTCTTTATAACCCAATCCTCGAAATGCTACGGGTGTGTCTGATTTTCCGTGCATTGCAACAGATCCCTCTCCTATTGAAATGTCCTTACAGCCGTGCTTTTTTAGTAATATTATAATATCTTCAATTAATCTTGTGGTTGTGACCATTCCATAAGGCGGATAGGTAACGTCTTCACTCCAAGTGAGAAGATTAGGTTTTATTAACACGTTGTGTCTTTTCTCTAATTTACTAAATCCATCACAGAGCTTTATTGCCTTCTCAAGTGAATCGGGGCTATTTTCATAGTTTACTAACGCAATTTTTGGTTTCATATATTCAAAATCAGTGGGATGAAATTTAAAAATTTAAGACTACTTTGAGACAACTTTCACTCGGGCAAAGTTCGTTCTATACTCGTAAGAAAATCTTCTAAATCAAAAACTAAGCCAAATGATAGTGCTATACGCCATAAAGCGATTTCTTTACATGTTTCCTCTCTGGCTGTTTTTTTATTCTCTACTGCGGTAACAGCCTCTCGAATTGTACTGCATAATAGACCGTGCTTGGACATCTCCACCATGCCACCTGGCGATAACAACAAACACCAATTAATCGCAAAACCAACATAAATAAGATGATTTATTCCGTATCTCTTACAGAGACCAAATAATTGGGCTGAATCTTTTGCAATTGGTTCATCACCAATTGGTTTAGCTTCTCTCATGAAGTCAAGGTTTTTAAATCCCTGCCTAATGTCTGCTTGATTATGTTCCCCTCCACGTGTAAATTCTCCTCTTATATCATCTAAACGTTTGCGGAGACCATCTTTCTTTATTTTTTTCAGTGTGAATTTATTTCTGTATTTTTTTCCGAATTTTTTTGCTATTTTATAACCGGAGTATTTTTTATAATAATCACCACTGCCAACTACATGCAATAGTTTCATGGAGCTATTTCTAACGGAGTTTAACAATCTTGGAAATATTTCTCTAGCTATTTCTTGGGCACGAGGAATATATTCTACAAAACGATACCAACCGGGATATTCATCTCTTGTTCCGCAATCCCATGCATGCATTACGACCAGTGCGGTTTTTTCTGGATTAATCTCTATTTCCTTTTTGACCCAACCAGTATAACCTTCCGCTGGAACTGATAAAGTATAATCTGCATCAAATTGTTGATAAAAATTGGCAAAAATTTTCATGGAAATTACCATGATTCATTTTCGTCTTTTGGAAATAAAATAGGTTTTACTTTTCTGACGAATTCTGCTATTTTAATTTCATAATATGGAATATTGACTTCTTTTTCTTCAGGGAGAAGAAATCCACAGCACGAGGTCCCTTGAATGGTCTCGATGATGATCATTCCATTTAATAATCGCATCTGAATATTAGTAGGTTCCCCCATCATAAGTCGCGTAGATATTTTTGATCCCGTATTAATGAGCGTGCTAATAACAGCAGATATTATTAATTCAATATCTTGTTCCATTTCTTCGTATATCCTTGATGCAACCGGTAAACCATTTTCATCTGATACGACAATAGCTCTCAAATTTGGCTTATCAAATATATCATCGATAACATTGTCAATTTGTTCAGTCTTATCTTCCATATTCTCGTAATCTTGAATGATAAACACCTTTAAGATTATGTATTATTTTTTATCTCTAACAATAAAATTGAGATTGTATAATATTTAAATTTAAATTATAAATAACAAATGAATGATAAAAAATTATCTATATAAATA
>WJKO01000409.1 GCA_014729055.1 Promethearchaeota archaeon
ATAAAAAAAAAATCTGATCTTTCTTCCAGAATTAGATACAACGGTCTACAATTCACCTACTACGTTAGAATGGTTGGAAATAATTAAGAACAAGAACGATGAACTCGATCAAATAGAGGATTATTTAAGTCGTTTTGAGATAATTATATTGTCGAACCAGTTTGGACCTTTACCATTTGAATTTATTGAGATCTACCCATTATGTCAACGAGAATGGTATTATGAATATAAAAGATCGGAGATAGAAACTGAAACACTATTCAAATATATTGCTGCTTGGGGATCAGATGATAATAATAGAAATGATGGTGTGAAAACTACAATTCTTACTCAAGAATTCGCCAACGCCCAAATTTCAGAGAAATTTACTATACCAGAATCGAAGCTGCTCAATTCAGAATTTCAACTTAAAGCCAAAGATGTTATCAATCGAATAGAACTCACGATAGCATTTATTAACAAATATTGCAAAAATGTAAGCCAAATCATTTGCTTGAGACCAGACAAATATATATCAGAAGAGGGATATTCACAGAATTTGGATCATCATCTCATTGATGACATATTTCTTATATTAGATACAATGAATTTAACTGAAGAAGGAATAAAACTTAGAAAAATATCAGATTTGAGTCATAATCTTTAACAATAGACAACATATCTTAGTAAATTCGAATTTCATAAAGATTAAAACAATGGAATCCCCATGTTTTTAAGGGCTTCAGAATTATCTTGTATGCGGAAATAGCATTTTTGAATTTCAATTTTACTTGTCTTTGGTAGTTCTCATCTACAATTGCTAAATCTATAATATTATGTGACTTATTTTCATATAAGATCTTCATTTTCCTAATACATTTCGGAGACTTTCCTCCTATTGGCCAGTCTTTAATACGCTCTTTGCCATATGATTGATGTGGATAGGAATTATTCAATTCAGTATCAAAGATAAACCAGATTTCCTTGAATGAAGTTAATTCATTAAACTCAATATATACTTCGATATCTGATTCAATATTCTCCATGTTATTGATTTCCTTTGGATTTTCCGTTATTTTCTCAGCAAATGGCTGTGATATCCATATATTTGGACGGATAAATGGTCGATTCTGTCCATTATTGATGGCTGCTGCGGGAAACGGAGAGTTAAGCCCTTTGATTTTAAAGCAAAAATGACCAAAAAAACCGATTACATCATCAAAGAATATATTTCCATTGATTCTAACAACTTGCCATTTTTCAGTTTGTTCATTGATATAACCAACCCGAAATCCTGGCCAGTGTATATTATTATTTTTTCCCCACGCAACATCGGGATTTTCATTGAGATAAAGCCAATAGTTCCCATCTTCTCGGAAGAGAGTTTTTTCTTTTGAATTGTTTGATATTTTTAATTTTACCCATTGAGTCGCATTTGAATCAACATGCCCTGTTAATTCAAAAAGATCTGTTTTGCTTTCAAATTCAAATCGGTCGCCATCTGCACGGATACCACCAGTTATTGTTTGTTTTTCGTCAGAGGAATTTTTTAAAAAGACAAAAATCTCTTCCTTTTCTGTTCTATTCTTTTGGTTCTGAGAATAAACATAGAAACGCTGAGCCATTGGAAAATATAGAGGGATATATGTTGTTGGATCACCAAATTTATATTGATGTTCACTGCTTGAATAAATTTTAGCACTTAGCGCTTTATCGTTTGCGTCTTCATTTTGTATTCCCAAGAGATACTGATCATTTTTTAATAATTCTTGTTGAAGGTCTTTCATTCTATTTATTCCCAACTCGCGCGGAGTACAACTATATTTTTTACATAAGCTTGCAGCAGTGCCCGCAGCCTGTCCAACGACACCTAATGTTGCAATTAAGCGAGTGCTTGCATGAGCCACATGTGAAACAGATATACATCGTGATGCAATCAATAAATTAGAAATATCTTTTGAATAAATTGAGCGGAAAGGGATTGAATAAGGAAGGTCCATATATTTATGTTTCGCACCAGCCTCCTCCGAATAAAATCCTTTTGGTGGATGTAAATCAATTGACCAACCTCCGACTGCAACTTGATCTTCAAAAATCAACATGTCTATAAGATCAGATTCCTTCAAAATATAATCACCAATAACTCTTCTTGATTCTCGTTTGCCCGGAACTTGGGAAATCCATGTTATTTCAAAATTTTTCGATTCTTCCATCCTCTTTTTATCATGATTTTTAATCCAATCCCATAGACCATATACAATCGATTGTAATTCATGTTTGATAGATTCATTTTCTTTTATTGAATCTAATATACCGCCATATTCAACCCACCACCATCCAGATGTATCTGAATGCCAGTATTCTTTAAAATTATTACTTTTGCCATATCCTTTCCTATTTTTTAATTGTTCTGTTGTAAATTTTTTTGCCCAAGATGGAGGGGCATAAGTTATATGTCTTCCCAGATCTCTAGCTTGGAACATTATCGTGGATCCTAAAGTATACTTATCTGCATTATCTGGTGCAAGTGACTCATTAAATTCGTCTTTCGGCTCTCTACCAATCCTACATTCTGCTCCAGCTAAATGGGCTAGTATCCCATCACCAGTTCCATCTATAAACATATCTGCTGTAAAGGTGATTATTTTTTCGGTTCCTATTTGTATTCCAATAACTTGTTGTATCTTTTTTTTGTTAATCTTGATATCAAATACATTTGTGTTCAAAAAAAGAGATAACTTCGGTTCCACATAACATTTAGAATATAAAACTTCATCAATCCAGAAATATTCATTTTTAGGATCCCTTACCGCGATATCTAAGCGTAGTTCTTCGATAATTCCCGGTTCTCGTGCGTCATAATGATATCCATGATGGCAGGCTCCACCCATGTGTACTCTAACTTCCGAACTGGCATTTCCACCCAATACAGATCTATTTTGGATTAATGCAGTTTTTAAACCACTACGTGCTGATGCGAGTGCGGCGCATACCCCCCCTATACCACCTCCGCAAACTACAACATCAAAAAAATGAGAAATCTTTTCCATAGTTTTTTATAGAATTTTAAAAATAAAAGAATTATTCTGTTTCTTCTGTTTCCTCAGTTTCTTGGATGTTATTTGCTTTTTTCTTTAGTTTCTTTTTTCGGGCTTTTTGCTCTTCTATTTCTTGTTCTCCAGACTTTATTCCCCCTTCTATCCCCAATTGCCCAATAAGCTGTTTTTTCAAGCGTTTTTTGTTTCTTGACAACCCGAATGTATCAGAGAACTGATCGTTTGTTTCTAAAACTGATGTTCTGCCCGATTTCATAGAATCTATGAACCCTCGTTCTTCTAAGAACTTTACATGCTGATATGCACCAGATCCACGTATTTTTACGAGAAGACTTTTCTTTATGGGTTGTTTTAAAGCAATAATAGTCAATGTTCGCATAACCGCTTCGGGAATTAAACCCCCTGTTGTAAAACTTTTTACGTCATCAGTATATTCTGGTTTAATTTGCATAGAAAATTTCTCCCCGACTTGGACTATCTCAATAGGTGTAATACGATCCATATAATCAAATGCCAAGTCTTTCAGGAGTTCTTCAGCTTCTTTTTTGCCAATTTCTAATTTAATACTCAATTCTTCAATACCGATTGGTCTTCCAGCAATAAACATAGCAGCTTCGATGAGATTACGCTGTTTGGATTTCTCGGTTAATTCTTTTACAGAGATCCCCCGGTTTTCTTCTTTTGTTTCTTTTTGTTCGTCAGTTTCTGCACTATCTTCGGTTGTATCTTCTTCTTTTTCTTCAACTTCTTTATCTTCCAGTTGTAATACATCTTCATCTAAATCCATTTCCTCAACTACATCTTCATCTAAATCCATTTCCTCAACTACATCTTCATCTAAATCCATTTCCTCAACTACATCTTCA
>WJKO01000410.1 GCA_014729055.1 Promethearchaeota archaeon
AAAACTGGCTTGCAGAAAAATTAGTTTTCCATAAGATTCATGATATTATGGGAGGTCGTCTGCGATTTATGTTTTCAGGTGGTGCTGCATTAAATCCAGTACTTGCAAAATTCTTTTTCGCAGCTGGATTCAAGATAATGGAAGGTTATGGTTTAACCGAAACATCTCCTGTATTATCTGTAAATCGAATGAATCATATTAAATTCGGAACGGTTGGGTTACCCGTACCAGATACGAAAATAAAAATTGCACCAGATGGAGAAATTATAGCACAAGGTCCACAAGTATTTCAAGGTTATTGGAATAAACCAGAAGAAAATCAAATGGCGTTTACGGAGGATGAAGAGGGAAAATGGTATCATACCGGCGACCTAGGTGAGTTTGACGACGAGGGTTTTCTAAAAATTACTGGCAGGAAGAAGACAGTTATTGTACTCCGAACAGGTAAGAAGGTGAGTCCTGTTGTAACAGAAGGAGCAATTGCTTTAGATCGACATATTGCACACGTTTGTGCTATTGGTGACGATTTGAAGTATTTAATCGGTGTGATAGAACCAAATTTTGAATACCTCGTAGAATATTTAAGCGACAAGGATTTAATTAAATGGGATTATGAAGACGTAGAACTCTACAAGGGCATGTCAAAAGAAGAATATGCCGAAAGAATGGCAATGAGAAAACGAATTATAGAAATGCCAGAGGTTAAACAATTTTACGAGAAGATTTTGAATGATACTCAAAAAGAGTTAAGTTCTTTTGAGCGTATTAAGAGTTTTGTTCTTGTACCTGACGAATGGTCAGAATACGACGTATTAACTCCATCAATGAAGATGAAAAGAAGAGCAATCATGGAGAAATATGGCACCCAAATTAAAGATATATATGTGGAGTGAGGTGAAATAGATTGGAATCAGCAACTGTAGATGTTGAAGATAAATATTGGCCCAAAATCTGGAATTATAAAAGCGAAAACTATCTGGAGGAAAAAATAGTAAAGACAAATAAAGAGTCATTGATTAAAGTGGCAATAGTTGTCTTCTCGATGGCAATACTATGTCTGCCAATTTTTGGTTGGTATTTAGATGCATTCTATTGGGAGTGGATTGGATATGGACTAATCTTTTTTGGTATTTTTTGGATTTTATTTTTATCACCATTTTCTAATATGAGAAAAAGCGATATAAAGAAATATATCCAGGATGTTATATTTGACGACCCAAAACATCCCGGTGTATTTGTCAAGGAAACACTAAAGGAACAAAAGTATGAATGGGGCGCTTTCGTCTATTTCTGGATGTTTGGTTGTTGTGGTTTTATATATTTTAATGATAATGTATGGCAGAATATGATGCCTTATCAGCATTATTGGCTTAATTCGTTACCAACAGCAGTACCTATAGCTCTCATTCTCGCGTTAGCAGTGAGTGTTATATTTGGTATTATCTTGTCTAGAGCAATTCCAGAAACAAGAAGAGGTAAAACAAGAAAGAAAATGTTTATGATATGGTTGGTAATCGCGTTATTAGGTTTATTTGTAATGACATTCGTCCACGCAGTTGAGATGCAAGACTTTCTACAGAATTTTGAATCATATTCCATAAGATATCCCGAAGATCCTGACGATAAATTATTTTTATTAAACGAAATTTATATCAACTATAACATGTTTTTCTGGGCTCTGGGATTGATTTTATCAAGTTTAATTGTTGTAGGTTTTGGTTTAGTTTGTAGTGCATATCAAAATCATAAGTTGAGGAAGACAGTATTGAATGTATACGGTCAATACCTAGCGGAGAATGTGGAATTAAACTGGGAATACCATCCTCATAAGGAAAGGTTAGAATATCAGAGAAAGGCGAAGAAAAAGATAAAGAAAGTAGCAGCAATTGAATTAACTACTAGCTTTAGTATGGTTATGTTTGCATTATGGGTTATCTACTTCATTTTAGGTGAAGCGCAAGATAATCAAGCTATGATGAATTTAGGAATTGTTATCATGGGGATAGAATTAATTTGGGTTCTGTTTCTAAGTCCTATATTTCACTGGAGATTTGAAAGAGGAATAATCTATCGTGGAAAAACAGATAATTTGGGCTATGTTGAATTAGAGGATCGTGGTATTGGTTCATGGAGAAAATTCTGGCGTGTACATAGAAAAGACAAATCGAAAATGAAAACTCTGATTCTAATAAATTTATTATCGATTTTGGGTGTTCTTGGTTTTGGTATAATACCCGAGGGAGAGGTAGTTAGTGTATTCGAAGCAATCGGTATTTCCGAAAATAACATGGTAGCAGCAATGTCAACATTATATGCAATCGTATCAATTATCCTACTTGTATACAGCATCAATGTGTTGAAGTTTCCTGACTCACAAGACCCCGAACAAGGTAAAAAGAAGATTTATGCTATTCTATTTATAGGATTTGCATTTGGTTTAGTATTTATCGGTATTCCTCATTTGATTTATGATAAAGGACTCATTATTGCAGATTTTTATGCTAATTTTTCATGGGGAAGTCTTTGGGCATTATTTGCACCAGTAATTATATTGGGCGTATTGTTAGGTTTAATTAACGTTTTATTCTGGCCCTTATTCATTAAATATGAAGATATGTATGAAACCATCAAAGATCTTATAATGATTTTAGCATTTGGAGTTTTCTTATTAACGGTCTGGAATGTATTATGTGATATATTTTTCGCTGTGGGATCCGATTACATGCATCATTCATGGAGAATTGGAGAAGTTCCAGTAGAGTTAAGAGAAGATTTCCATATCGGCGAGTTCTTAGTCGGTGTTTTCGGATATCATTATTGGGGATGGGTTCAAGAGTTATTATTCTTGGGGTATTTCTGCTGGTTATCGTGGAAAATCTTTCCTAATCCAAATAGTCATCATAAATGGATAAACGCAACAATTTCGTCACTCTTATTCGGGTTATTCCACTATGACAACATGCCTTTAATGATTGGTACGATGATTGGTGGTTTTATGTGGGCTTTGTGGTGGGGCGAACGGCGAAACTTATGGATGATGGGATTAATGCATGGATTCAACGGTTCTTTAGTGGACTGGCTTATCCCGATGTCTATGACCGTTGGTCCTGGAGGATTGTAGAACCTCTAAGGAAATAACAATTGAATGGAAAATAATATAGAGGGAAATAAAGTGAATGAAGCTCGAGAAGTACCAACAAGTATCGAATCTACTGTAGAAACAGCGGTAGAACTAAATGAGACAGAGATTTTAAGATTAGAAGAAGAATTAGAAGACGATATTGGGTTAAAGGATTACGAAATTGATAAAATAAATCTAGAATCAGAGTATCTTTTTAATAAGCCAGAGGATATTAAGAAAGGCGTGGAAATGACTAAAAATATAATGGGAAAGGTTTTAGCAATTGTCTCGGTTCTCTTTGGAATTGCGTTTATACCTATTGGTTTATTTTACAGATCACCATTTCTTTTTCTCTACTTGATCCCACAACTTATGATAATACTCTGGATAACTCTCCTTTCACCTATACAACATCATACATTTCGACACGATAAGTATTATCTAAAATATAGAGCGAATTTAGAACCAGGATTCAAATTTTTTAAAGCACATTTACGAGATTTCAAATACCAATATTTAGCGGTAATATATTTGTTAGCAAATGCCATGGTGTTCTGTGCTATATTTGACGCTGCTATGTTAAATACCCGTATCTTGGAGAGAATGAATGAGATTATCTATGACAGAGGCAATTATCCGGATTCATTAATAACTTCAGTACTGCCTTGTTTAGTGGTAATCGGCGTTGGTGTAAATGTTTTAGGTGCAAGCTTATTTAGATTTTATAAAAAACGTGATGCGATCACAGATAAAAAAATTGAGGATCCTTTAATTCGCAATATTTTGCTGATTAGTGTAATATTAAGTATAATATTGCTATTTATTATCGGAGCTGCAGTTTCTGATCACTTTGAAACCTTTTTTAGTAATTCCGAAAATGCATCCAATTTCCTATACATTTTTGATTCAGATGATCCTATGTATCACGGCAGAAGTACTACATTTTTGTTCTATTTAGTCATTTTTTCCGGATCCTTGGCGCTTGGTTTCTTAATATTACTCGGTATTACTACGGCAGAACTGGCATTACTTAGGATAATCATAAGGCGTAATAAAAACAATATGCCACCACCAGAAAAAAATTGGGAATTTAAACCTGTCTTAGAAAGGCGGGAGAAGGTAAGAAATGATAAAAATAATGCTAGAAAAGCTGCTCTATTGGAAATAATTGCAACAACCATGGCTATGGTAGTTGGCATGTGGCTTGGCTTATGGTTTGGTTCTGATGAGATGTTTGATATACCTGCTTTAGAATATTTTGGGTACGCTATACTTGGTTTAGGAGGGCTTTGGGTCTTCTTTTTATCGCCAGTTTATCATCATCTTAACGATGGAAGACATTGGTATCCTACAGAAAAAGAAAGAAACTGGAATTATGCGTTTTGGGATGAACGGGGTATGGGTTCCGCTCGAAAATATTACGGACATGTGTTAAGAAAAAAGAAAAGGTTAGTTGGTTGGTGTCTTTTCTGGTTTATTCTTTCAATGTCATTCGTGTTTTTTGACTGGGAAGACATATGGAAACAGAAAGATATAGAGGGTATCATTCCAGATTTAGCAGACGGTATATTTGATCTTAACTATATAACCGTTGCGGTTGTTTTTGTAATGACGGCTATGGTTATTATTGGGTTTATTATTTCAATAGGATATAAACAAGCTCAATTTAAAGACAGCAAATTCTGGATGATCTTCTATAAATTGTTTATGGTATTCATTCTTTTCTGTTGCTTTAAATGGATTACTACAATAACCCATATCACGAGTTTAGTCGATGTATTTTCTTTAGACTTCCTTATTGCTGTATTAGTGGTAATTCTATTTTTTGGTGTTGTATCATTAGTTGCGGTACTCGTATTTTTCCCATTTTTGATAAAGTTTGAAAATCTTCATGCGCCTAAAGGGGCAATTCTTATGATTACAGTGAATACACTTGTATTAACAGCTATTTTAGTAGCTGTCTTCCATGTTGTATTGCCTATGACGGGTTTAAATGGAGAAGAAATTGCATGGCCCTATCCATTTAATTCGGGCATAGAAGAAGAAGTTCATTTACTATGGCAAAATGATTTCTGGTTAGGGGCTCTATTTGATGAATGGGCAGGTAGATACATTTGGTGGGGTGCGTTACAACAATATCTGTTTATGAGTTATTATTTGGTTTTGTGGCAAAAGGTATTCCCAAATTCAAAGGGTTATATTGTATCAGTTGGAACCAGTATGATTTTTGGAGTCATTCATGCCGTTGATTATCCATTGATGCTCTTTACGGGCATTGCAGGACTTATGTGGGCCTATTTTTGGCATAAGGAATACTACGATAAAAAGACAGGTAAAGTCCACAGAGGGAATAATCTTTTATTATGGGGAATGGTACATGGATTCGGAGGGTCTTTAATGGCGATTATTATTCCATTTTCGATGTCGGTCGGTCCATTCAATATGTAACTTTTTATAAAAGTAATTATTTGCATTATCAACACTTTCTTAATTTTCTTTTTAACATACGAAAAACATCTTATAC
This sequence comes from Promethearchaeota archaeon, assembly GCA_014729055.1. Lineage (GTDB taxonomy): Archaea > Asgardarchaeota > Lokiarchaeia > Sigyniarchaeales > Promethearchaeaceae > WJKO01. The sequence continues at coordinate 5,646 of WJKO01000410.1, forward strand.
TATGTTTGAAAAAGCCAGAAAACTAATGGATAAATATTTTAATTATTTGAACTCTCGATTTGGAGAGGATCCCGGCATTAGCTACGGAATTTATGAACAAGAGGGAAAATTGGAGATAGATCTCTTGTTAGGAACTCAAACAGAAAAGATTTTAGGAATTCGCTTATTAAATCTGAAAAAACAAGAAGTATGTGATTTTATTCGTGTTTCAGAAGACGAATTCAGTAACCTTTCGAATTTATCGATAAAGGAAAAGAAGAAAACTTTTGGAAAACCCGCTATTACTTTTCATTATGAGAAAGATAAATTTTCTATAGATCATAATTTTATAATCTACTCAAAGGGTCTAGTTAAGAAAAGATACGAGTATGCAGAAATACAAGTCGCAGATTCAGACAAAGATTATGAAAATGTTCTATTCAAGCTGGATCCAAATTTATATAAACTTCAGGTAATGCTTTAGATTCAATTTTCCGCAATCTATTTTGTTGCCATTCTCAACAAACACGGGGAATAGGTTCGCCCATAGGCATATTTATAAAACGGGTACCGCCGAACTTTGTTTTCATTAATACCTTGCCTTGGTTTTCTTCACGTACCTCACCAATTATTTCTGCAAATTGACCAAGTTCAGTAGATCTGATAGCATTTAATACTTGATCTGCATGATCTCTATCCACTGAAATTAAAGCTTTACCTTCGTTTGATATATCAAGTGGATTTAAGCCCAGAATCTCGCAAATTGCTTTTACTTCCTTTCTGATTGGCAATTTCTCTTCATATAGAAAAATACTGACATTACTTTTTTGTGCCCAATTATTCAAAGCTGCCGAAACTCCACCCCTTGTTGGATCTTTCATGGCATTAATATCTTGTAGATTAGGTATACTCTTTATTATAGGGGATAAAACATGTAGATCGGATAGTAAAGTAGTATCTATATTGATTTCTTTTCTATTTGCAATTAAACTTGAACCATGATCGCCTATATATCCGGTTATGATGATCTTGTCTCCTATTTTGATGTTTGAATCCAAAATTTTAAGTGTATCTTTCTTTAATCCTATTCCAGTGGTACTCATTATTATTTTATCTAAATTTCCTTTAGGTAACACTTTTGTATCTCCGCATAATAAAGCCACATTGTTATCTTTGAGTGTTTCATGAAAGGATGTAGTAATCTTTTCTAACTGATCGAATGAAAATCCCTCTTCAATAAAGATAGTCGAGGAAATTGCTATTGGTTTTGCACCCATCATCAATAAATCATTAATTGTTCCCGTTGCAGCTAATTCTCCTAGGTTTCCACCTGGAAAGAAGATTGGATCTATTGTGTGTCCATCAGAAGTAATCACTATTTCGCTATCTTTTTCGGTCAACGGTATGGTGGCTCCATCATCATAAGCATCAAGTCCAATTCCGTTACCAATTTTTCTTAATTTTGCCGATTTAGTTATAAATCGTATTAATTTTTCTTGTAAAGCGCCACCTGCACCGTGTGATAGTAAAACTATTTTGTCTTCTGTATCTTTTTTTTTCTCATTCATATGAATAAGTTATATGAAAAGATTTATTTCAATTTGTATAATTGTAAATCAAAACAAATGAAGAATGGAATGTTCTCGAAAAGCCAATGAAGAAAATAAGATATAAAACATATCCATCAGATGATGATGACTGGGTTATTATAGAGTTACTCGATAAGGATCTAAAAGTGGATTTAAATAAAGAAATTCTGACATTTCGGTACGACTGTGTTCCGCACCCAATTAATGTCGATGGAACGTTAGTGAGTTGTTCTCTATTTTGTTGTTATGCAGGATGTTATATTTCGCCTTTAGAGATAAGGTATGTAGAAAATATTCTGGATGATTTAAAAAGTGAATATCTTTCTGAAGAAAGTGTACAATTTCTCAATGAAAATAGAGATGAATTTTATTTACCAGAAGATTATGACGTAGAAGAGGATTTGTATAAGACGAGGTGTGTCCCCATAGAATTACCAGACGAATATTCCGTTTCAGAATATAATGATGAGGACGTTGAATCATTTGAGGAAGATATAGAAGATATGCCGGTATGTAGCTGTATTTTTTTAATGGATAATGGACTCTGTGCTATTCATAAATATTGTAATGATCGTAATTTAAACTGGTCTCTCGATAAATTTAATATCTGCACAACATTTCCCATCGATATTCGGGTTACTAATAATGCGACGGCAACTGATGCCCCTTATCCTCTGAATAAACGTGTTGAGGATGAACTATCGACTATCAAACTCATGGAATCTTTTGAGGAGTTCCTTTATACAAAAATGGATTGTGTGAATCTGAGTCCAAAAAGAAAGAAGAAAAAGAGGATACCTTATATCATCGATTCAATGAAATATGCATTTGTTTCAAGGTTTGGCGAGGATATGTGGTATGCAATAAAAGATTACGCAAGAAAATACAGAAAAAAGAATAAAGAATAAAAGAACAAAAATAAGAGAATAAATTAAGTGAAAAAAATTATGAATTTACCTTTAGATTTAGAGTACTATCCCAAAATATCAGAAGAAATCTTAAAGAAAAATGCTGAAATAATTACTAAGAATATGGAAAAATGGTCTAAACCCTTTTTTATGGACGTATATAGTTATAGTGATTTAGATGAATTTCGTAAAGTAGCAGCCCCATTTCTTAATGATCAAAATTTGGAAAATTTAATCATATTGGGGACAGGAGGATCTATTCAGACCGCTTTGACTCTTTCAAAATTATTTAAAAAGAAATTCTATCCTATTGTTAGTTCTCGACCAGAAGAATTAGTTAATGTTCTTTCTGATTGCCCGCCAGAGAAGAGTCTAGTGATCCCGATCTCTCGCGGGGGAAAAACTCTTGATGTTAATTCTACTCTAACCTTATTCCGGGATTATCCTATGTTAGCATTAAGTTCCCAAGGACCAATGTATGAATATCTAAAGAAACAAGACATACCGATATTACCTGTACCAGATTTATCAGGGCGATTCGCAGCGAGTATCTGCAGTGTTGGGTTAATTCCTTCATTGATTGCTGGTGTAAATGTAGACGAATTTCTCAATAGTCTAGCTGAATCATATTCTGTCTTCAAGGATCTTCACGATACTGAAGAGAACCTCGCTCTTCATTATGCTTCATTGCTAAAGATGTTGTATAACAAAGGTTACACTAACATATTCAATATGCCTTATTCTGTCTATCTTGAGGGCGCCGCTGGATTATTTGTCCAAGAAATAAGTGAGAGTTCAGGTAAGAAGGAGCAAGGATTGTTAGGGACGTATCAGCCTGCCCCTCTATGTCAGCACTCCGTATTAGAGCTCCTACTAGGGGGTAAGAAAGGTCATACAAGTCCATTTATTTGGACTACACTCAACGAACCGCAAGATATTGAGATAAATAGTACTGAATTTGGGCTTGTGAATCAAACAGCGTTAAATATTATTAAGAATCAAGCCGATGCAACGTTTCAAGCGTTAATAGGGCAAAATATACCTGTATCGAAAATAGAATTATATAATATCAGTGAAGAGTCGTATGCTTCACTGATAGCATTCATTCAGAGTACGGTATATTATTTTTGTATGCTTTTGGATGTAAATTGGGCAAATAACCCATTAGTCGTTACGGGTAAGGAGATTTGCAACGAAGCAATAAAAGAAGGGAAGACTAGAAGTCAGAGAAAGCAAGATCGTGAGGAACTCGCAGAAAAAAAATACACGAATTTCTTATAAATTTTATTTAAAATAACACAAAAATTCTTAAAAAAGAAATTATTTCATTATAATAATAAGGGAAAAAAAATTTAAATTCCAAAGATATACAATCTTATCAGATACTACTTAAATTCTCATAAAGGGGTACCCGAATTTGTCAGACGAACAATTAAACTTTATACTAAAAACTATGATGACCGAGGTTGAAGGGGCAGAGAATGTTGCTTTAGTTAGCAAAGAAGGACTTATTGTCAATTCTATTTTGGATGAAGATGTTAGTCCAATGCATATTGCAGCTATGTCCGCAATCATATTATCGACTTGTGAAAAGGCATTAATGGAGTTTAAGAAAGGAGAGTTAGACGTCTGTATAATTCAAGGATATGAGGGAAAGTTCATTATCATGGAATGTGGTGAAGACTTTATTCTTGTCTGTGTTCTGTCGGAGGATGCAAGAATCGACATAGCGTTTACAAAAATGCGGGCAAGTGTAAACAAGATAGTAGATCTCACAGAAGATTACTGATTTTTCATAGATTTAAGTAACGCATTTTAGAATTATTTATGTTAATTTCGTATATAACTTCTCGTTTGTAATTCATTTATGCATAATTCTAATTTTGATTGTTTTAATTAATTAGATATTAAATGAATCTTGAGTTATATTCTTTATAAGAAACGAAAGCAATTTTTGTTTAATAAAAATCTAGATGAAATTATCGTTGCAATATATGATTACTATAAGAAGTTATAAAAATACCGACCTTATTTTATGCTTAATAAGAATATTTAAACAGAAAATCTAATGTAATTGATTTATAATTAAGATTATTGAGGAATTAGAAATGGCAAAGAAGAAAACGACTAAGAAAAAAAGTTCCAAAAAGAAATCAACAAAGAAGAAATCCACAAAGAAGAAATCTTCTAAAAAGAAATCAACGAAGAAGAGTTCAAAAAAGAAAACTTCGAAATCCGAAGAACAAAAAGTAGAAGAAGAAGAGGTTAGCATAGATCCCTTAGATACATTGGATTATAATGTGGGCGATATACCCGGTGTTGGCTCTGCCACCAGAAAGAAGCTTGTAGATGCAGGTTATGATACCTTACAAGCATTAGCGATTATTCCGCCAGGTGTCATAATGGAAGATTGCGGAATAGGGGAGAAAACCTCGGAAAAGATTGTTAAAGCAGCACGAGATATATTAAATTTGGATTATAAGTCAGCAGAAGATGTTTGGGAGCGTCGTAAAAACCTTGCACGTATCACATCTGGATGCCAGCAGATAGATGAATTATTAGGTGGCGGTTTTGAAACGGGCGGGATTACAGAACTATTCGGAGAATATAGGACGGGTAAGACGCAGATATGCCATCAGTTATGTGTCAATGTTCAAAAACCAAAATCCGAGGGTGGAATCGATGGAAATGCACTTTACATAGATACAGAAGGTACTTTCCGGCCTGAAAGACTAATTCAAATGGCAGAAAGCCACGGAATGGATCCTCAGAATGTTTTAAAACGGATATTTACCGCGAGAGCATATAATTCTCAACATCAGATTATACTGATAAAGGACGCACACCGGCAAATTGCTGAACATAATATTAATCTCGTTATTGTGGATTCCTTGATTTCCCACTTTAGATCAGAATACATCGGTCGTGGTACATTAGCAAATCGACAGCAATTGTTAAATCAACACATCCACGATTTGCAGAGATTGAGTGATATATATCCAAATCTTGCAGTTATTGTAACAAACCAAGTGCAATCGAAACCTGATGTATTTTTTGGTGACCCAAATAGAGCAACGGGAGGTCACGTCCTTGCACATGCAGCGACAACAAGGTTGTATGTTCGTAAAGGAAAGGGTGAACAGAGGGTTATGAAAGTCAAGGATTCCCCCAACCTACCAGAAGGAGAAGCAATCTTTGTAATTTCAGATGGCGGGATCATAGATCCATAGAATTATTTTCAAATTAAAATCGAATCGCATTTCTTTCTTATTTTCTTTCTTATTTTATTCGATTCTTATATTTCTCTATGTTATATTTCTCTATGATTTATCTATACTTCTATCTTATCCTAAACCTATATATCCATTCTAAGCTAAGTATAGATATGTTTCTCAATTTTGATTATGATAAATGCACAAGTTGTGGATTATGTCGCAAGGCTTGTGGATCCAAACTTATAGAATTTGATGATGAGAATAAACCGAAACAAGTGTATCCAATTGTGTGTAATGATTGCGGGCATTGTGTTTCAGTTTGTCCCGTTGGCGCAGTTGAGAATGTTAGAATGGATATAAATGACTTTAAAGATATGGTGAATCCTAATATTTCTTACGAAGATTATGTCAATTTGGTCAGAAATCGACATAGTATTAGAAATTTTAGAAAGGAGCCATTGAAAAAAGAGCATATTAATAAATTACTACATTCCGTTCGTTATATCCCCACGGGATCGAACCAACAAGGTTTAAGGTATATTTTTATTACAGACCCTGAAATTTTGGATGAAATAAAAAAAGCTATGGCGAAAAAATTTAAACTAACATCTAATCTATCTAATCTATTTTTCGTCCGACCATTTGTTGCCAAAGAAGAAAGAGCAAGTTTAAAACGTCAAGTCGATTTATGGGAAGAGGGATTTGATATCTTTTTGCGAAATGCGCCTTGTCTTTTGGTTATTCATACTGATTATAATTACTATGGCATCACTGCTTGGGATGCGGCAATAGCGACATATAATATAGATCTGGCAGCACAAACTTTAGGAATTGGGACTTTAATGAATGGATTTCATACAACGACGTGTAAAATCTTTAAAAGCGTGAAAAAGATCAGTAAAGTGCCCAAAAAACACAAAATTCTGGCATCAATGTGTCTTGGGTATCCTGATATTGAATATAAGCGAACAATATACCGGAATCCATTAGATTCCGAAATTATTTAGGCTTATTTTTTGAGTTTTAGTGCCCATTATTGATGATGAATGTATGATATAAGCCTTTTATGGCTTTCTCTAAATCTTCTTGATCAATAACAAAGGTGATATTGAGCTCTGAGGATCCTTGGGCAATTGCTACGACATTAACATCGACATCTCCTAAAGTTGAGAAAACCTTACCCGCAATACCCTTTCTATGCTGCATTCCTTCACCAACAACCGCTACTAAACTCATCTCATGGTCAACTTTAATTTGTAACCATCTATTTCCAAAGTATTTTGAGTTGGCTAAGACATTTCCCGCTCTAAATCCATCCTTCTGTGAAACGCCAAACGTTATATTATTTTCTGAGCTACTCTGGCTGATAAAATTTATATTGATGTCGTTTTCTCCAATAATTGAAAATACTTTAGCCGCTGTGCCCGGTAAAGACACCATAGCTTCCCCTTCTATTGTAATCATCGAGATTTTTTCTATTGTTGTGATTGCCTTAATAACACTCTCGTGTTCATTTCCTTGTTTAGTAATAATAGTCGATTTAGGAGCAAATGGATCATTAAAATTTCGCAATTCAACTTTAATATCTTTAATTTCAGCCGTATTAAGACACAATGGATGAATAATTTTGGATCCAAAGAACGCTAGTTCCTTAGCTTCTTTAAAAGACACACGTTCAACCAGTTTAGCATGGCATTCAAATTTTGGATTTGCACTTAGTAATCCATAGACATCTTTCCAGAAAATCACTTTTACATCATAGATTTCGCTTAATGCATATCCCACAATTGTTGCAGAAAAATCTGTTCCACCCCTTCCTAAGGTTGTGATTTTACCATCCTCGCTAACGCCATAATATCCAGAAATAATGGGTATAATGTTTTTATCTAGTGCAGAGCGCAATTTAAGGGGGATATTTGTCTCAATCTTTTCCAATATAGGTAGAGCGTTTCCAAAGAATTTGTTTGTTATTATCAAATCGTCATCAGTCGAGAAAAACTGGGCTTTATAGCCATTGTCTAATAAATATATGCTGTAAATATATGTACTTAGTCGCTCTCCATAGCTGAGAATAAAATCTTTTATTTCTTTATTGAGATTTTCGTGAACTAGTTCTGGTATTTTGGACTTTAGTTCTTTAAATCGCTCATCCAAGTACTTTAGGGACTCGGTTTTAAGATCTTTTTTAGAAATCATATTCGAGATAATTTCTTTGTGAAAATCCTTAATTCCTAATAGTTTATTTTCAGATTCGGATTCAGTTCTTAAATCAGTAGAATAATTAATCCAATCGATCAATTTATCAGTAACCCCATAGAACGCGGAAGTAACAATAATAATTTTTCCGTTATTTATGTAGTGATCTAAAATCTGTATTGTATTTTCCATTGATTGTTTGTTCTTTAAACACGAACCGCCAAATTTAAAGATGAAGAGATGTTCCATAATTAGAAAAATTTAGCTAAACAAAAAAAGGTTGTTAAAAACAAACTGAAAATAAAATAAAAGGAAATGAGAAAATGAGAAATGAGAAGTAATAGAAAAATGAGATTAATTATTGCTTGAATAATTTAATCATAGATTTCAATTCACGGATAGTCAATTCTCTGCGTTTCAACTCTTTCTGCAGTTTTCCTTTTAATTCCCTCTCCCGCATAATCTTATCAACGTAATCGTTATTATCGCCTTTCATTTCTTTCAAGGTTTGATTAACGCCTTGCAATCGCTCGACTTCTTTGGATAATTTTGCCATTTTTTGTTTCATTTCAGTTAATAAAGCTTCATTTTGAGCTTTAGTTCCTATTGATCCATTGACATCCTTAAAGGTTGTTCTCAATACGTAAGGGAAGAACGGCGCATCACATACGGGACAAGCATCCTGACTTTTTATCCAAATAGAAAGACAAGATTGATGAGCTTTATGACCATTCGGACATTCGCTAAGATCATCGGACATATCTAGGGGTTTAAAACAGATAAAACATCGTAAGTTGTTATTTTGTGCATCGAAGAAGCTGTCCTTTTCTTCAATAATTCTGCGTTTATGTTCCAAGAATTGTTTTTGATCAAGCATTTTTTCATATTCAACGTATTTTAAGAATGGAATATTCATAGTTTCAAATTTCTTTTCCATACTTGATAGTGATGTTTCAATGTGATTGAGTTTGGGGCGAAGTTCAGAGTAGTTTAAGTTAATAGAAGTAGTTCCGGACACTCCACTAGGAGCTGATTCTGCTTGTGTTTCCATTCTACCTGTTGAAATACGCCTTTTCGTATAGCGACCCTTGTGGACGTCAACTTCTCCTTCAATTTCGTTTTCTTGAATGAGTTTCTTAATAATTAAAACGACTAGTTCCTCGGACAACTTGAATTTTTTAATGAAATAATCAATTGTCAAGGTTTCACTTGAAGATTGCTTGATGAATTGTTTAAATTGTTCATAATATGGTCTCAATAAATTATCTTTTGCTTCTTGAACTTCATCTGCTCGATCGCTAAGCCCTGCCTTTCTAAATATCTGTTCTGCTTGGTTATAATATTGAATCGCTTCACTTTCTTTCTTTAAATTCATTAGAATATTTGCAATGTCTTGATAATCCTCGCCTGCTTTCTCAAGATCTTTCCCGGCTTCGTGATTCTTAGCAGCTAAATCGTATATTTTAATAGCCTTCTTCGCTTCACCCTCTTTATAGAGAGTAAAGCCCATCCATTTATATAAATCACCCGCTTCCAGATATTTCTCGTTTCTAACAGATAGGATAGCCGCTCTTTCCATAAATCGCCGTGCAGTTGTAAAGTCCTTATCTTTTACGTATGAATTAATCCTTTCTTTGAGCGATTCAACGGAATCTGTGTAATATATTACCATATCAATAAAATTCATCGATAATTCGCTAGCAAAATCTGCAACTAAATAATTTACAATGGCGTATAATGGAGAAATGATTTTCTTAAATCCGATTGACCAATCTTTAAAAATCTTGAATCCATATATTCTTTCCTTATTATATTCTCCCATAACACCATTAACAATGCAGTGTCCATTAGCAAAATAAGACAAACCACATAAAACTTCGCCAGCTTTCAAACTCTGCAACCCGCTTAATTCGATGTCCAAAGTTTCCTTTGTACATGCCACAAATTCTGGACCATAGTTGGGATTCATAGAAAGTATATTGTTTTTTCCATCAACCGTAAAAGCATCAAACTTTTCGGAAATATTTGTAAATATTTCAGGAGCTGGAGCCGAATCCATGACTAATAGTTGTTCAACTTCTCCTAATGATAATGATTGGAGAATTTGAAGAATTTTACTGATATTATCTTCCGAGATCATATCCATCAAATCTTCTTCTTTTTCTCCCGTAATCTTCGATAATAGCCCATCCTCCTTCGAATATGCTTTTTCAAGTTTCGGTTTGAGTCTCTGGAATAATCTATTGAAAAGTTGAGGCTGTAAAGGCCAACCATAACAATCAAAAACAATTGAAAGTATAGCGACACCTAAATTAATTAATAACACACTGGCTTCTTCTAATAAATAAATTTGCACCAAAGGTTTTTTCAGTTTCAGATTTTTGGCATAATTATCCATAGGATAATATGCTTGTTTCATAGTAGCTCCAAGAGTATTGGGCTTAATTTTATATTTTCTAGATTTAATTGCAAATGATATCGGTAATCCTTCTCTATCAATTAGCGAAATTATACGAATTGAGGGTTCTGAACGTAACGTATTCGCTAATAAAGTATCAAAAACTCTTTTTTCTACCAAATTAATCGACCTAGTTTAATTATAATATGTTTTTCAGTGTTATTTCTTATGTATAAAATACAACTTTTTAACTTAAGAATATTGAGATAGACTAGTTACAACATCTAAATCTCACAAATCACCAAAAGATCATATAATGTATGAAATAAAAATAAAATAAAATTAAGAAATTGGAAATAAAAAAAATAGCCGTGGAAAAAATATTGGAAATAATGGATTTAACCGAGCAATTTCCATCCAGGGGCTGGAGGTTTACGATTAAATCCAATTTTCTTATCTTCAGTCATTTTGTCTATTACATCTGTAATTTGTTCATCGTTAGCTGTTATTTTTACTCGTTCTAGTTCTGTTTTTACGCCTTTTATCAATCCTTGTTTTGTCGGTATAACATTATTAAACAAGATTTTTAATACAACTTGTTCAACTTTATCATAAATACCACCTTGTTTCGGCTTCTTTGCTTTCTTTTGTAATGGTTGTTTCAGAGGTTTAGGTTGTTTAGGTTTTTTATTAGTAGCTTTCGATGAATCTACCACAACGGTTTTTATTTGTTTTATCTTTGATTGTTTTTGTTTTGGTTTCTGTCCTTTTTCGAGCGCTTCCTCTTCAATTTCCTTTACATCACGTGTGGACGCCTCGTCTATCTCTTTCTCTGATTCTTCTGCTTCTGCCTCTTTTGTTGCAATCTTATCTAATTCCATTTTCTCCAAAGCGGCACGTTCTTTAGCAACACTTGCAGGTAAAGGTCTCGGTTTACTTCTCTGTTTTGTAATAACTATGCCCAATATGATGCCAATAGCACTACCGACTAAAACAATGATTAACCATGTAATATCTCCTATGCCTGTATTTAGTTCTATTTCTGATTGAGCATTATCCGATTGAATATTATACTTACCATCGTACCCTACCGTCAATACAACTTGTTCTGCATTCTCCGCTACTTTGAAGTCGAAAGTAATTAGTCCGTCTGCATCAGTTAAACCACTGTCTGTATGTTCTACAATATCTGGTCCAAAATTAACAATAATTTCTATTTCTTCATTCGCTAGTGGTTGCCATTCGCTTTCTCCTTCTCTTAAGTATTCAACTAAGAATGTTACGGATGTTTGTGCACCTCTAATGATATTCTCTGGTGCATCTGTAAGAGTAAACCGAATTTCAGCTTTAGTTTCTGTTGTAATGTTAAATTCTACAGTATTGTTGATGAAATAAGTTGCATTTAATTGTAGTTCAAATTCCATGGTACCAGATACGACATCTGAGGTTGGAATCACTAATTGATAAATACCAGAATCTCCAGTAGTATCATCATATGAATTTCCTCCAATCATATTGAGAGTAACAGTCCCATCATTAATCGCAACTGAGTTTAGCGCATCTTCCATAAAAATACTAACTGTAATATCATTACCAATAAATGCATATTGAAATTCAATTCCTCCATCCGTAATTTCGCTAAGATCATGTCCATCGTTCACAGACAACCCGTTATAGTCTATATTTCGATAATTAACAGTAATTACTATGATATCTTCTTGTGTATTTGCATTAAATACCTCAGAGCCACCATTCCAACTTACATCAATATTATAGTCTCCTGCGGATATCGGTAGTATAAATCCTAAGATTATATCTCCATTTGCATCTGTTGCTGATGATGCAGTAATTGATGTTCCTTCAACAGATATCGTAATAGATAAGTCTGCTGCATCAGTTCCGTAGGTATCTTCTGTAAATTTAAGTGCTATAGTAACTTGCGCTGTATCGGTTGCGTAGACGTTGTATTTCCCGCCTTGATTCGGAATTTCGGCACCAAACTGAGATAAGGAGTCAAATGTCGCAGTAACGTCCAATTTTCTTAAATCTATGTGATAATATATTTCTTGAGATTCATAAAGGGAGTTTGTACTTTCGTATTCAAATGTGATAGCCACGTCATAAATCGAACCAGCATCTAAGGTATCTAAATTTAAGGTCCATTGGAATTTACCCGTGATGTCTATTCCACCAATATATAGATCAACACCTCCAGGTCCAGTAACATGCATCAATTTAGTATCCGCGCCCGATAGGAATACACTATTGTTAACATCTCTGTATTCTAATTCAAACAGAATAGATCCGTAATATTTGTATGCTATTAGATTTCCACCACTTGGCACTAATGGGCGGTCTACTGATTCAACTATATGATAAATACTCTCTTGGAATAGGCCAGTTGGGACTAAAGAGGCGTTTACTCTAAACATATCTGATTTTGATTCATAAAATTCTTTACTGAAATCAACATCAACACGATAGACAGCATCATTATCCAAAGAAGATTGTGGTAATCTCCAAACATATATACCATTTATAGCGGATGTTGGATCCAATAAAGTTCCATTTGAATTCCATTCCAAAGTGGCAACTGCATTTGATATATATTCAGTATTATTAGTATCGTAGTAGCTATAAGTGATCTCCAAACCATAGGGTGTATATGCAATATAATAACCATCCAGATCTGTTACCAACTTATGATCTTCGTAACCAGTATGGTCGAATTGAGTTACATTCTCAAAGTTTAATATTGTAGGTAATTGGCTAACTGTAATCCAGAAATTGAAGCTTGCATTTTGCCAGTGCAATTTTCCTATCTCGATTGTTATTTCATAGTTTCCTTCTTTGTTAAAGACAGGAATATCCTCCCAATGATAAACACCATTTTCAATTGAAGTTTGAGAATACATTTCACCGTCAAACCAAAGATTTCCAACGGCATCGTTAATCATACCACCCCAAGTTAAGTCCTCGTATGTACAATTTATACTCAAATTATAGGACATGTATGCTTGGTAATAACCACCTGAGAAGGTTAAGTTATCTAATCCCCAAACACCATGATCTGGCTGATAAATGTTAGTGAAATTTCCTTCTGTACTAACTAGGGTTAATAATAACTCGAAATCAATATTTTGTTGAACACAAGTATCATTGGTAAACAGAACATAACATCCTGAATACAATTGAGGATTAAGATTTGTTGTTGAAATTAACCATTTCGCGTGTCCCGTGGAATTAGTTGCTGTCGGATAATCAACTCCGTTGAAATGCAATGTCGCTGTTGCTCCTTCAATAGGATCATTGCCGCTATCGGTATTCCAATATTGTGCGACAATTGTGGTATCATTTCCTCTCAGAACCTCATATCTTGTCGGTGTGCCCGAACCAGTTAGGCTTTCACCTTCAGTCTGGTTAACCCGAGTAATTTGGGCGTCTGTTTGCGTTTCTACCCAATGAATATAAAATCCAAACTGGCTTGTCAAATAATCAGATTTCTGAATATCTACTTCAAACCATTCTTTGTCATCTGGGCTATAATTTGAATGATCTATTTCAAAACTAACATATCCACCCGCAATTGTTGTATTATATGACTCGCTCGCTGGTCCTGAATAATATTCAGTTAAAGTTGCCGATGCTGCGGAAATTCCTAGATCATGGATAGTATCATTAAACAATAACAACATGGTTATATTATATCCAACTTTTGCCGAGTATGTGTTTTGTCCTGCATCATAACTATTCAAAACATCTCCAAAGTCATTCAACCAAGATATATTCACGATTTCCGTCGGAATATCTTTATATTCCAATTTAAAGTTAATCGTTGCATTTTCGTAATTTTCATGACCGAGATCAATCACAGCATCATAAAGGCCGTTAGATAAGGTGCCAGGTGCGATGGTAAACTCAAAATATCCATCTGAACTACCCGAAGTATTAAAGTAATAATAGAAATTTGTTGATTGATTTAAGGTTAGTGTTGAATTTCCATTTGTTCCATCAATCCATAGGGTATTGTTGGTATCTTGATAACGGACATTGATTATTGTATCATAAACTTGATAGGTATAATAGCGATCTACGTCAATCTCTGATTCCCAATTACCATTATATATGCTTTCTAAACTTCCAGATGTTGTCGCGTTCAATAACCAAATACCAAACGAATCAGATGCCGTAGCATAATTCGCTGTTGTTGGGAAATTAACATCCACGGTATTGTTGCGATCGTTACTCAGTAAGAAATTAACGGTCCAACTGAATGTATTTGAGGCGTGTCCGTCATATGCTAAATTATTCGTATTAAAGTCAATCGTGGCGGATGTTACTACAGTTATGAGACTATTATCTAATTCATTATACCATTGTAAATCTATATCGATGTCAGTACCGTATGATTCCCCATAATATGTGTTATTTTCAGACCAATAATATAATTCCAACGTATCGATTTGAATTCCCGAACGGACTATATATGTCGGACATTTCAAAATATTAAATGATGTGGAAGTAGATGAGGTTTCGTAATATGTCTTGTTTACCGCAATATTGGCAATACTATAAGGACTACCCGCTACGGCAAGTGTATCGGTATCGATTAAGAATGAGAATTCTCCACCGACGTCAGTTAGATTATAATAATCAACACCCGAAAATGTGAGATTTGCGCTTCCACCCGTCAATACATTGTTTCCATTATCTGTATCTATTAATCGGATTGTTACTAAGATATCAGCGCCATAATACATATCATAATCAGCCGGAGTGGTATCTTCATGATTATATTGCGGTTGCGATAAGGAGATTATCTCAATTTGTGTGTTATTTCTGACATCCACACTTAGTGAATAATATTGAGTTTCATTCCAATCATACGTGATATTGAAATTGATCGTATAAGATGAGGAAGATCCGTCAATTCCAGAGCTGTTCACTTCTATATTATACTGCCCCACTCCTTCATCCGTCCATGAGTATTCCCAACCCGCCTCATTA
>WJKO01000411.1 GCA_014729055.1 Promethearchaeota archaeon
AGTATATACTTGTCCTGACGTTATGAAATCAATTAATGTATCAAAAAAAGGTTTTCCCGTATGTTCTTCGTAAAACTTTTTTGCGAGATCCTTAGAAAATTGCATTAATTTTTCATGTATTATCTTATATCTTGCGTTTTTTATGATACTAATGATTTCATTCCGATGCTCAATTGCATTAGGTTTAATCATAGAATATGTTTTCTCAACCATTTTTAATCACCTAAGTTTCGTTATGTATCAATTTTTTGCATATATTCAAATGCAAAAGTATTAATTTCAAAAGGTTGCGTTGAATATTTTAATATTCCCTTACCCTTATTCCAATCAAATGGAAATTCAATCTCACGCTCCAATATATCAACAGCTTTCACATTTTCTACTTTTCGGGCGAATTCGGGGTTAATTTGCACAATAACCTCGCTTGAGATCCCACAACCTTCCACAAACCTTGCTATGATATTGCCATTCTTCTCCCATTCGTTTAGTTTAAAGGTCCCAAGAAAGATATTTTGCGTAGGAATCGATAATAGAGATATGTTTTTTGGATTAACAGCCGATTTTGATAGAGGAATAACTATCACAGGTTGATTAAATTCTTCCGCTCTTCTTTTAACCACTTCATTCGGGCTATTATTCCCGTCACCTTTCTGTATGGTCAATGCACCGCCTAAGTGTGGCAACAATGCATATCGACATTTGAATGGTCCCAATCCACTGTATTGAGGTATTTTATGTCCATATTTTTCTTTATTGACTTTTCGTTCCTTTAATACCCAAGCTTCACCAGCTGCACCAGGATAATCTGGTGAACGCAGCATTGTCAATCTTAGACTCTCATTATCAACTTCAGTATCAAACGCATATTTTCCCTCATTTAATAAAGCAATACCCCAAGAATTGTCGGGAGTGCTTAGATCTACATATTTATGCATAATTTTCTCGAATCGGGCTTTATCACATCGAGTTTCTGGTTCGGTTTTGCGCTTGATAGCAGAATATGCAATATCAGCGACTGATGTCTCTGCATTAGTAGATGTACTGTATAATACTTTCAACAAGCGTTTCGATGTCTTCCAGTCCGTAAGATATTCCAAAAATATTTCCGGACAATCCTTAAATAAACTAATTCTCTGTTTAACTTCACTTTCAATTATTGTTTTTGTGACTTCTAGCGTAACAAAGACGGGTCCTTGTTCAGCAATTCTAACGGATACATTCTTTTTGTGATCAATGTCAATCGGATAATTCCAATAGTGTTCTAAATTCCATGCAGGCCAGTTTTTAGGTCGATCTTCCCAAACAAAAGTAAGATTTGATTGATCTCCTTTCAAGAGATTCTTGCCTTGGTTAATATCATCGAGTGTTAGTTGAGTAATTGCCCCCGTATTAATATCTATCTTTAAGTTTACATTTCCATTTGTCATACTAGTTTTAGATATAGACATGTTTTGTGCTTTCAACGTGCCTTCTGAGGATATTTTTTGAGATTCGGAATCATTAAGGATTACAAACTTAAAAGGCGTGATCCCAACAGAAGCGAGTTCTGGAATAACATACCAACCTGCATTCATGTTTTCGATGTATTTTTCGGGTTCAGCAGCTATAGGTTGGCAGATAAACTCCTTTTTTCCGTCAATTGCAATTAATTTAGCATAATTTGGTTTTCCGTCTTGATTTAGGTGTATGTTTTCTGTAAAAGTATCAATCGGAATGAATACACGATTTTTCCTCTCCCAATTGGCAGGATTATATAGATAAATTACTTTCGATTCGGGCTCAGTCTTATTATTCGTTTCTGAGAATACTTTCTCTTCAAGTGAGGTGGCAACATTTCCTATTACTTCTTGATAACTTTCTTCTTGTTCGCACCAATCATCCCAAGCATCATCATACACTTCGGGAATTGAACTTCCAGGCAATACATCATGGAACTGATTCTTCAAGGTAGTTTTCCAACCCCATTCAAATGTATCAAACGGATATTTGAAATCCGGATTTATAATCTTGGTTATTAACGCTAAAGTTTCATGAGAAGTGAGTGCATTTTCATTTTTTCGGTTATGCCTTTTTACTTCAGCGTGAACAGAAAAGGTACCTCTGTGGTTTTCTAAATATAATTCATCAGCCCATATAGGGAATCTATCACTCCACTTTTCAAGTTCGCGATAAAAATCATGCACCTTACCCCATTTAAACATATCAGTCTTGCAATACTCATTTGTAACAGCCACTTCTTGATGAGTCGGCCCATGGCCACCATCTCCCTTACCAAAGAAGTTACCAACATGCGGACAAATCTCATCTTCTTCTACATGATCACAAATGTCTTCGTATTCGTCAATATAATTCCATACTTTTTTACCGTTTTTTTTCAATGGATGCCTCCCTATTTCAAATTTGCCCCAATTTGTTAACGGTCCAGTTCCCATTTGAAAATTTGCGGTTAATATTCGTGAACCATCTGGACCTTGCCACCAAAAATTAACGAAGGGAAATACGGTATCAAGATTCCATGTTATTTTACTAGTCCAGAAATATTTTGCGCCAGATTTTACCAATATCTGTGGAATTCCCCAATTATAGCCAAAAGAGTCCAAAAACCACTCTACTTCAGGTAATATTCCAAAATTTTCGCGTAAAAATCGCATTCCATATAAACGCATACGCGCAAATGCTTCCCCAGAGGGCATCATACAATCGGGTTCAACATAGGATCCGCCGACCAACTCAATATTTCCAGCCTTTACTTTCTCTTGAATTTCCTTAAAAGTATCTGGATGATCTTCTTTTACCCATTCCAATAACAAAGGTTCACTCAAAGCAAAATTGAATTTCTCAGGGAATAAATCTCCATGTTTACAAGCTTTTCTAAACGTTTTATATGCCTTTTCTCTTGTCTGTTCATATCTCCACAGCCATGCACAATCAATGTGCGACTCTCCAGCAGTATGAACAATAATTGAGTCAGGATCAGCGGTTAGAGAAATAGCTTTCTTCCATAATTCAACTTGATATCGAGTTTCTTCATGGAAATCGGGATCGTTCTGAATATCTCCGCTGCCTAACCACATGTCAAGCGTATATTCGTTATCCATGTCCGGCTCTTCAAATCCTTCTTCTTTGGGATCCAGACGGACATTTCCAGAATATCTTCCTTTCTTATTTTTCATAAATAGGTCTATCAATTAAAATAAATAAAATCTGTCAAAGCAGAAATTAAGAAAATTAGTAGATTAGCGGATTTATTTTTCGCATACAATATCGAGTATCAGCTATATTTAATCTGTAAATCCTTAATCCTATGGTTTTATCGAGCAATAGTTTTAAAACCTTAAGACGTTTTTCCTTTTTGTATTTATCTTCTTGAATTTCAGCAAGATGAGAGAAATCATCTGTTTCTTCTATGCGCACAATCCTCATTTTGTCAATTCTCTCGGTCAATGATATTGTTTTAGTTGGATTTTTCAATTCAATATAATTTTTACGTTCTTTGATAGCAAGATTTAGAATTTTCGGTAATATCTCTCTTAAAAAGATTCTCTTTGGTTTTTTTACATTATAGAATTTATATAATCTGATTTTCGTTAACACAATATCATTTAATCTTCTACAAATAGTTTCGTCAGGCTCTACCAACACGTTTATTGAAACTGTTATTTTATTTGATTTTGCCCTTGATGTTGATTTGGAAGTTGGTATTGATTTTGAATTTAAATTTTCCTCTTGCTTTTCAAAAATATTCTCTTCAATCTTAATTTCTTTTATCTTCACAGATGGATTATTATCATATTTTTCATCTATGGAAAAAACATGCCCATGTTGAATCTCGTTTTTAAAAACGTTCTTGAAAGGATCTAAAGCACGGTTTGGACTTAGATAGTTCTCAATAGCAAGGTTTTCTTTTATTTTAAACAAACTCTCTCGTAATTCCATAATCTCATTGGTAATATCCGCAATTAGATTGAATACTGCTATATCTTTGAGTTTTTTAAGGTAATTCAATAAAGCTTTATCATCTAAATCCAATAATTTATCTAGATCCGTATCAATCTTGGAAAAGGGAGCAATTTTTTCGTATATATGCATTTCTTCCAACATATCTATCTCGACTTGGGGAAAAACTCTATCTTTCTTCATAGAAATATGTTGGTAATAAAATTGAAAGATAATACTATTTAATATCGCGCAAAATAACATCAATAAGTTCCTATGTTGTTCAGAATCAACTTTAATTCTTGTAAGAAGGGATGGTGTTAATATAGAATAAATGAGCGCATTTGTATGATAGAGATTTTTGTCATCAAATGAAGCGATTATTCTCTCCCCCGTACGCCTGATCAGCAATTTATATTTTTCAATTTTTTGCTGATCCCAACCCCCGGAATACAAGAGATCAGGATTAATATGAATATAATGAGTCGAAGGTAGTGTTAGATATTGGCATATTTGATTACTTTTTATTAATGCTGGTTTCCAAGAATTATTTCTTTTGATACTACTTGTTATATTTTGCTTTCCTACACCCTTTTTCGACCGGATTCCTTGATGGAATTCTAAGTAGTCCATTATTTGTTTGCTATTTTTAGATTCTATGTCCCTTACTATTCGTTTAGCGCGGAGACTCTCGATTAATCTAATCCGTTTTCTCCGATTAGCAGATTTATCATATATTGATTGCAATTCCGTAAATATTTCTGGCGTATTGATGAGTTCCGTTATATTCTGAGGAATGATATATTCCATCATAGTATCGCCTTCGGGCTCTTGCTTCTTTAAGAAGAGAATGCTAGGTCTTCCTATTTCGACATCTTTCCAGAAGTTTTCGCGAAACAACACAATTCTGAGAATTTTATTACGTAATAAGAAGCTTCGCAAGGCAGAAAAGTATCGTCCGATGAGATAATTATCAGGCAAGAGATATGAAAAATAGCCCCCCGATCGCAGTAATGAAACACCCCGTTCAATGAATATCGCATACCAGCTCAGTTTATATTGCGCAGAATTGGGATAATTACTACGAATATACCGATTGATATGCTTGGGAATTTTTCTTACCCTCCCCAGACCGAAACTAATATATGGAGGATTTCCGAGTACAATGTCAAATCCCCCATCTTCTGACTTGAATATTTCAGGATATTGACTGGTCCAGTGGAACAGTTTACCAATACGATTTTTATCCATTAGATCTTCTAGATTTTCATTTTTGTGATATTTATTTACAGATAAATCGTTGCTTTTATTATTTATCGTTTGTTCGCGAACATCACCAAATATAGAATTCCCATATCGCAGATTTGTGTTGGAATATAAAAGAGGTTTGTTAAGGGATGCAGTTTTCAACCAAAAAAGCATAAACGTAATTTCAACAGCCATCCAATTAAGATCCACACCATAAATGCTATTTTCTACAACCATTTTATATTTTTTTAAATACTGACCCTTTTTTTTCCCTATAGAATCAGAATGTTCTGTTTTCTTAGCGAGTTTATTATTATAATCAATAATTTTGTCCGTAATCTTCTCCGCAGCATATAGAAGAAAACTACCAGTGCCCATAGCAGGATCAAGAATAGCGACGTTATTTATTTCTTTAAGGAATTCATCCTCGTTAATTGGGTGATTCTTGAGATATTTCTTCTCATAGCTTTTAAATAACGCATCAACACATTCGTCGACCATATATTTTATTAATCTCCGCGGCGTGTAGAAGGATCCAGTTTTTTTACGCTTACCCCGAGATTTTATTAACTTAATTTGCTGGGAACTATTCATATTATTAATCAGTTTGATTCTAAATTCCATTAAAAACTCATATAGGGTTCCAAGATCCAGGTAATCCGTCTTAGAATAATCAATTAACAACCCGTGGTCGTCTTGCGAAATTAGGTTGATTATTTCTACTAATTTAGGATTCTTAATTGTATCAAGGGCAAAAGGTGATTTGTCTGCCGAGAATAAAGAGCCCGAATAATATTTGAGTTTGATGTTTGTAGCAATAGTACTACTATTACTATCAATACTATTTAGATCTATTAGATTAAACAAACTTTTAAGGCGTAACCAAAGATTAATATTTCTCGTTATTGCTGGTTCCTTTTTTTTGGCAATAAGATTTCTCATTTTCTTTAGGCTAAAGACCTCATAGTATTTTTTATTGTTAATGGGTAAGATTTTTTTATCTTCCACAGTGCAGATGAAAAGCAACCGAAAAAGTAGGATTAAACCATATTCATATAACTGACTAAGTTCATTATCTTGGATCCTTGTCTTCATGCGTTTTTTTGAACTTATAAATTCATTACATATCATTTCCAACGATTTATGATATCGTTTCCATTTCGATTCCATTTCGCGATTGACCTTAATCCAATATTTCCTTGTTCATAATTTGGTTCATAGATTAAATTATATATAAATATGTAAATATTTATTCTGCTTGGTTCTAAACATTAGATATGCAAATATGGATTTTAATTTTATATCTTATCTCGGTATTTTTCTATTGCTTTTTCGGGGTTTTGCTACTGATTATGGTGAATTTTAAGTATCCAAATTATTATAATGATGAGGATGTTATTTATGATGAAGGACGACCTGATTGGGTGCCCAAGGATGCCTTCTTAATAGATTGTCATACTCACACACGTGCATCGGACGGACTTTTAACACCTAAACAATTAATTTTTTGGCATATTTCAAACGGTTATAATGGGATGGTGGTCACCGATCATAATACTCTGGATTCAGTTAAACCTTGTCAAGAAATTGTCGATAAAGATAATTTGAATTTCCTAATAATTCCCGGTGTGGAGTTTACCTCTTTAAGAACTCACTTAAATATCATTTATAGCGATGCAAAGCACCAAGTTTTTGAACCTAAACCAAATATGCTATGGACGTCGAAGCAAACGATTAAGAAAGCAATTAATAAAGCACATAAACAACAAGCTATTGTGCAATTCAATCATAGAGATTGGTATCCTCATAAGCAGTATTTGCCCATGGAATGGTACCTTGAAAATGATATTGATGGATGGGAAATCTATAACGGGTTTGGTTTTATAGATAAAAAAGCACCAGCATTTACAGAAGAAAATAAGGATGTGAAGATCATGTTTGAAAGTGCCGGAACCGATGTCCATGATCCTGCGAAACACCATCGAGTTTATACTGAAGTAATAACAGAAGATAAGTCTGTAAAAGGAACAGTAGAAGCCATGAAACAAGGAAAGACTAAGGTATATTATAATGTTGAAGATGAGAAAGCACGACAACCACCTGAAAGGGGCAAACTTAAAATCAATCCTAAACGAAATGACTATATT
This sequence comes from Promethearchaeota archaeon, assembly GCA_014729055.1. Taxonomy (GTDB): domain Archaea; phylum Asgardarchaeota; class Lokiarchaeia; order Sigyniarchaeales; family Promethearchaeaceae; genus WJKO01. The sequence goes on from WJKO01000411.1 coordinate 7,332, forward strand.
AAAAGGTGGAATTGGATTTATATAGCAGGTAATGCCCTAATAAATGGAAAACATCGAAAAGCGTTTGTTATATTACTACTAATCTCCCTTGTCGTGGCTCTTACATTAAGCTTGATTCTATAATTAGTCTAAAAAGAATTTAAAGTGCATTTTCCGATACTATTTTCCCGAAGACACCGCCTGCACCTATATCATAATATACTACTAATATTTTTTCACCATCAATGGAAGCAATAGAGGGATATGCTACGTTTCCGTGCGATGATCGGAATGTTGTTCTCTTTAAACATTTGATTTCAATATTCTCGAGAATATTTTCCTTATCTTCGAAACTAATACCCGCAAAGTTTGAAGGTAAGGTGAAATATCCTACATAAACATTCTGTTTTCCATATGCTCGAATCACAACAAGATATCTTCCATCTAATAACTGAAATATATCAGGACAATCACCTTGAATGTTTAATTGTTTTAGATGTAGCCAGCTGGTTCCTCTATCCGTAGAATCAAAATAGTATAAGTATCGAGGATCCGTATTTTGTGTTCGACTGAAACCAAATAGAAGGTCTTGAGTAGAATTATACCAGAAATCGGCTTCAGATGTAGAAATTCCCATTGAAAGAGACAGATTACTTTTTAGGATCCATGTTTCTCCATTATCATTCGAAGTGAGTAAAAAGGCAACGTGTGTCTCATCTAGAGTTGTTTGTGGGTACCCATAACATAAAACATAGATTTCATTCTCTATACATACTGGATCCCCATATCCATTTCCCGTAATAATAGACATCGATTCAAACTGTTCTTGATTGATAATCGATCTAAATGTTGTCCAAGACTCGCCCCCATTATAAGAAATAATATATCCAAAATCAGTCCAAGCTTCAACTTTATTTTCAATCTTAGAAACATCGACTTTCGCAAAAAATACAATCAAGGATCCGTTTTGAGCACATATCAACCCAATATTTCGACAATCTAAGGAGGGATCATCATAAATTAAAAAAGGAGTGCCCCAAGAGCTTCCATTGTTCTGACTGTAGGATCCGAGTATAACACCATCACTATTTGAATCTACATGACTGTCCCCATTATACCAAACCGCCAAGAGCTCATCATTATGATACTCGCTATCAGTACTATGGATCCTCACTACCTTTGGAAAGGCATTGTATCCTCGGTCACCATCATATCCCTTTGATACAAGTATTTCTTCCCCCTCCACTTCATTAAGACACCAGAACTCATAATATTGGGAGAGAATATAAGAGATTCCCGCGAGAACAACCATTAATATTAGAATCACAGCAACTTTCAATCTATCCATATGCTCATTAATCTTGAATTTCATTTCAATTTATATGTAAATGAATTTTCCATATGAATGAATGTATTTATATGTAAAAACTGGTTTATGGTCGATTTTATGAATAAGAAAGATGAAAAGTCCGAAAATGAAGAAATCAGTGAATATTATGCCATTCAATCTCAGATAATGATCCCATATTTACCCACTCCATCGAAATTGATACGAAAGGTACTACAATCTTTGAATTTTAAGGAAAGCGCAAAATTATATGACCTTGGTGCGGGAGATGGAAGAGTTATAGTCATGGCTGCAGAAGAATTTGGATTTGACTCGGTTGGATACGAAATTAACAAAACTCTCTATAAACAAGCACTTAAATTAATAGCGGAGTTACCAGAAGATATACAAAATAAAACTAAAATGATTCACGGGGATATGTTTAGCGTAAATTGTAGTGACGCTAATATTTTATTCTTCTATATAACTCCTAAATCTCATCGGTATTTAAATCATATAATCAGCCAATGCGAAAAGGGAACAAATATTGTTTTTATTCGATTTCAACCGTCAAGAGAATTTTGCAGAGAATTACAACTACAACTCGTGAAAAAAATAGAAGATAAAAAGCAAGAATTAAATAAAGCAACAGCTGCATACATTTATGTTATAAAACGTGTTAAATTTGAATCCAATTGAGCAATTGACCATTATCATAATAATCTTTTAATTCATCACGTTTTTTTACGTATTCTTGCATTGTTTCAAATATTCCCTGTGGATTTGATTTATATTCTGCAAGTTTGAAAAGTCTCAATTGCACGATTTCTGGCAAATCTTCAAAATTTTTGTTGCCACAAAGCCCAAAGCATCGACAACACATTCTAATTTCATAGAAATTTTTATTACCATTTATTTTCCCCGGTTCATCTAATCTATTAAGACATAAAATGCAGAAATTATTTGGATCCATAAAAAAATTCGCCTCTCCTTCTTTTATTCGGATTTTTTGCGTTAATACATCTCGAAGATTTAGGAGGGGAGAATTAGCTAAGCGATTAGAATCCCAAGTAGTAAAATAACCCAAATCTGGAAGAAAATAAAAGTCTTGTGATCTATCAAATGTACCTTTATTCTTATAAGAGTTTGAATAACGATAATGAAATCTAAGTATTATATTCTTTGGATCAAAGAGTATGTATGATGGTTTTGTGCCATTAAGTAAATGAATTGTGTTTGTTTTTTTATCAAATTTCGGCATTAAAATATTTTTACGAATATAGCCTTTCTTATACAACTCCTGATAACTAAATTTTTTATAATACTTATCCACATGTTTATAGAATTTAAACTTCAAATTCATTAGATATTCCCAATTTTTTTGCCTAAATAAAGCATTATCGACTTCTTCTCGTAGTTTTACTAAAACAGTTTCTCTTTCTTTAACAATTTCTTCTTTTTGTTGATAAAAACTTTCACTAGACGATCTATATCTTCTAGTGACATTACCAACAATTTTATTTAAAAAAATAACAAATTCATTATGAAACTTATCAAGACTTGATTTACTAGTATTCAATCTAAACTGCCGATAATTTTCACTAATTACACACATGTAACAATCTTTCGGAAAATCCAGAATTGATAATTCATGATATAAACCTAATGAGTTTAATACTATTTTCTCATGGAAATCAAAAGGATTATTCACCCATACTCGATCCCTCCCGAAATTAGAAACCAGCTTGTCCAATACCGGCTTTAAAATGTCTATATATACTTCAACGTTTATTCTGGTTTTCATCACATGCATTCGGAAATGAAATTCTACAAAAGGTGCCAATTCAGATTTTACATTAAACTCAATAAAGCCCATTTCTTTGTAAGTTGTGAATGCTTGTAGGTTATAGAATGTATAATGTGTTTTCTTTGCCAGAGAACTAAAAAATTGCTCATCAATAAAACCCCATCTTGTTTTTAATTCAATTATATCGGTCATTTTCAGCACAATGAATTTATAAATTGTTCTTTAAAAATTTGCTGTGCATGATATATCTAATAGAAAATATTAGATTTAAGGATCCATAAGCTTAGATTTAGCCGCTTTTTATCATAACTGCCATTATCAGCCATGAGAGGAACAAAGTAACCATCCCAGTCACCCATCCATATTCACCGCCACTTCCACCAAGCAATCCAAAAAACCAGTCAAAAACAAATATACCCAGAAGAGCACAAACAGACATCATCAGTAGTTTGCCAAATGCATTCCATAGCATAGTTTTTTTAAGCGAATAGTTGATGACACCCAATGGCATGAATAATAAAGAATCGGGTAGGGGTGTTAGTCCGAATAATATTAATAATACAGGAATTAAAGCAGGTTTATCATACACGAGTTTTGCCCATTTATTGTCATATTCTTTCTTAGGACTTTCTTGTTGCTCAGCTTTTTCAAGCTTTTTACCAACCTTTCCGTCAATATCGCCTGACTTTTCAGCAAAATGACCTCCACCACGACCAATTAACCAATCAACGAAATCTCCAATAGAATTTGTAACGGTTGCAACGATGACCATTAAAATAATCGGCATAATACCTATATTATTATCAACATATTGTAAAGCTACCAAAGATACTACAATTATGTATGGAACGGGAAATGGTACAAGCGCTCCTAAAAAACAAGCTATTGCAACGATATAAAGTCCCGATTTAAAGTCATAATCGGCGCTTTCCTTATCCACCCAATCCGCTAAGCTAAAGAACTCTCCCCATTCCGGATGCAAGACGAATAAGACTGTTAAAACGACCAGAATCAAAAGGAAAATTAGTAGAAAAAGGTCGGATTTTTTTAATTTACTCATACATATCCTATCGACTTCATTCTTAAAAAATTATAATTTTCTTAGTTTGATCTAAAAATGATCTTATTTTATTCGCTTTTTCATTTCTCTAAAAAGGCGGCTGAACTTTAGAGGTTTGTCTTTATAATTCAATTCCTTTAATGCAACGTTTTGATAGGCGATCATCAGATTGTTTGAATTTATTTGCCATCTTTTACATATATCCAGCGTTTCCTTATCTTGTAATAACAGCGATTTATGATCAATTATGTGCTTAAATTCCTGTGCTAGAGGTTCAACTAATAGTTCACTTTCGGGCATTAACATGTCTCTAACAAACTGATCTGCCGGATACCATTCTTTTACTCTCTGGAAATCCCTATGAATTTGTGTTAAAAGTACATTGCGCGGCCCTTCCCAGAGCTCCATAATCATTGAATCTCTCATAATTCTTGGGAAACACAAGAAATCTTCCATGATTCCATGCCCTCCAAAGAACGAAATAGCTAATCGCACCATTTCAGGCGTTTCATCAGCCACCACTATTTTTTGAAGCATAATCAATTCACGTAACCTAAATCTACGCTTGCGGAGTTCTATGTCTTCGATTTTTTCTAAGTCTCGTATGCCAGATATGAGTTCTTCGCCCATCTCAATGAATTCATTATAGATTTTAAAAACACCCGCTGCTGTTCGCTTCGACCAATTCTCTAATGTATTAATTTGGTTTTGCATCAACGGGAAAATTGATACAGAAACACCAAATGCACGTCTAAATTGCGCATATAATACTGCTTCTCTCGCTATTCTTAGTGCTTGAGCTGACTCACCCATTGCTACATGGATACGAGACAAAGTTAAAACTATGCCTACAACATTAGCAACTCCCTTATCGAGCGGTCCAATGGGATATGCAACTGCGCCCTCGTAGGTTATCTCTGCTGTTGGCAATTCTGACGTACCCATCTTAGGTTTTAAACGATCAATAGTATATGAATTTCTAACTCCCTTTTCTTTGTTTCCGGGCAACCACGAGGGAACTACAAACGCTGCCACCTTAGTTGGTGATTCCGAATCTTTTGGTTTAGCAGTAACAACAGCATAATCTGCTTGAATAGCTGAGCAGAAAAACTTTTGTCCATATAGTCTCCAGCAGTTTGCCATTCCATCCTCATGAGGCTCATCTTCGTATACAGCTTCTACAAGATTGGCTGGTACATCACTACCTCCTTGAATTTCGCTTATAAACTGGGCACAAACCGCATATCTTTTTTGATCGGCCTCAATGTAACCCTCACGAGCTTTTAGCAAAATAGATTTGGCTTCTTCATTCAGTTTGGGTTCTGTATTTTCATATCGGTTCATTAGAGCTACCATGCCATGCGTACATGCAATGGGACACATAACACCGAATTCGCCATTTTGATACAATAAGAATAATTTACAAAACCGGCTCCATGAAGAATTTCGTTTGGGATCAAAAAGACCAAGATTAAAAATTTCGCGTTCTAAGGTTTTGGTTTCTGCACATCGCTCAATTTGGTCAATTCGATGATCATATGCATCATAATGTTTAATATGAGTTATTTTAGCCC